>NVRO01000027.1 GCA_002400895.1 Planctomycetota bacterium | reverse complement strand
TAGCCCGCGCGCCTCCACCGAAGCCAAGGTCGGGAAGAGCGGTCAACACTTCATTTTTCCAGATTGCAGCGCGCAAAGTGCCAGTGCCATCTTTGGTTCCAACTGCGACAACGCCCTTATTGTTGACATCAAAGGCTTGCGACCAGTTTCCGCCCAGAGTATGGATTTCGGTGACAGTACCATGAGCCCAAATCGCACCATGGAAGTCGTGGATTAATCCGGTAGTGGATGCGCTGGTCGCAACCCCGACAATTACGCCGGAATCATTGATTGCTTCGGGGCGTCCGAAGGTTCCGAAAATACCATCCAATTGTTCCGTGGGCGTGTCCAACCAGAGGTCGGATTGCATCGGATACAATCCACTTGCTGGCTGGCCATTTCCATTTATTCCGTAGTCGACCATGCCAACCAGCTGTTGTGAGTTATTGGTTCCAAACGCCCACGAGTTGATTCCTCCCAAGGTCGGAACTTCGCTTTCGGTCCCATTAATCCATTGCCAGGAGTGGTATTGAGAGCCCAGTTGAAAAACGTGCTCGCTGTATCCAACCACAACCCCGGAGTCATTAATGTCCATAGCGAAACTGGTGGAGCCACCGAAGGAGCCGAGGTGGTCGATTTCATAGTCGGTTTGTCCGGCCAGCGGAGTGGCGACCAAGGCAACCATTACCAGCAATGGAGCATGAGAGGAGAGCGGGTTAAGGAGGGGGCTATTGGAGAAATGCATTTTCCTAAAGAGTCTAAGCCAAAAACAGTTTGCCAGGGGTGGAGCGCGCGGGAAAGTCCTTCTTTCCAGCATAAAGTGTGTTTGATTATTGGAAAATCATCATGTATTGCACGAAATAGGCTAATCTTAGGAACTTGTTTCGGCCTTAAAGCGTCTGCTTAATGCGGTATTTTTATATACCGACAACCTTAATGCTCACCTCCCTCACACTTTTACTTCCCCTTGCCGCAGGATCTTTCGCTTCTGGTGGTGATCCTCCGTCCGAATCTCTGGACCAGTTGTTTTTCGCCTGGTCGATTCAGGAAATCGAATTGCCACAGGGAAACCCTGACGGCTTGCGCGTTCCTTTGGTCATCGACGACATTTTCGACACTGAACTGGTGCTGAGCCAGCACTCGGTGCGGAGTGACAATTTTGTGGTCTACGAACAGGGTGAGGATGGTGAATTGCGTGCAGTTCCCGCTCCGCCGATTTCCACCTACCGAGGGTTTGTCGCCGGTCTTCCCAACAGCGTTGTCAGTGCAAACCTCCACGGAGGTCAAATGCGCGCGATCATCTGGTTGGGTGAAGGGAATGAAAGTTACGTTCTTCAGCCATTGTCAGAGCTACAAGAGGGTGCTGCTACCGCCATTCACATTCTTTACAACCAACAGGATATGTTGCCCGATTATGGATGGGTAATGGCTGAGCCGCTTGTGGCAGCCGGCTCCGAGTTGCCCACCCCTAGCATCTCACCTCCACCCAGTTCCGGTGCAGGTGTTCATTCGCATAATGGGGTCGCTACTCCTGGCTCCACTCCTTTCTCGAGTGCCGGTTCCGGTGGGCGTGCCGCCGACAAGACTGTTTCGCTAGCTTGTGATGCCGACTTCCATTTTTTCCAGAAGAACGGCAACTCCACGGCTAACACCGTGCAGGATATTGAAGACATCATCAACGATACCGAAGCCATTTATCAGCGTGACGTGAGCATTTGTTGGCGGATAGCAACGGTGGTGGTGCGCACCTCGAGTGGCTCCAATCCTTACACTAGTAACAACGCCAGCACCTTGCTGACCCAGGTTCAGACCGAGTGGAATACCAATCAAACTCACGTTGCCCGCGACGTGGTTGAGCTGTTCACCGGGCGCTCGATGAGCGGTTCCACTATCGGCATTGCCTGGCTGGGCGTGGTTTGCAAGACAGGTATCCACTACTCCGTGGTGCAGTCGCGCTACACCTCGAACTGGTCGCGCCGGGTCAGTTTGTCAGCCCATGAACTGGGGCACAACTGGGGCGCTGACCACTGCTGTGGAGGGTGTTCCGGCTGTAATAGCTGCCACATCATGTGCCCATGTAATGGCGGTTGTTCGGGCAATTCCTCCAAGTTCGGAAGTAGCAGTATTTCCAGCATCAACTCCTACAAGAATAATTCGGCAACTTGTGCTGTCGATGGTTGTGGAACTGGTCCGAGCATGACCTTGAGCAGTCCCAGCCCGGGAACTGCCGGTCGTTACAACAAGGTTACCATCAAGAATGGCACTCCCAATAGCAGTGTCACTATCTGGTACAGCAGGAATACTGGAAGCACATCTGTTTCCGGTTGTAGTGGTCTTAGCCTCGGGTTGAAAAATGCACGCAGCGCCGGGGTCATCAACCTGGACGCAAATGGCTACGGTGAAATGCAGAAATTGGTTCCGGGATCGGCTGCAGGGAAAACATTCCACTTGCAGGCTTCCGACTCCGGTGCATGTTGGTTGAGCAACCTGGTTACTCACCTTTTCTGACCCGGTTTGGTGCTCCAGCCGGAGCCGAATGTCTTTCGCTTTAGCGGAGTAAACGGTTGTAAAGCCACGCAATCAAGGCGCCGCCAATAAGGCCGTCTATGAAACCGAATACGATTCCAAGGGAGGTGTCGAGAAGAGTGCCGTCAGCCTGGTAGCACGGGTAGATGCTCGCCCACATGGCCATCCAGGGTTCACCTATTCCCGGCCAAATCGCAATTGCGATTCCCATCACCAGGAAGTGAAGTCCCCATAAGATGCCAATCGACAATGCAAGCGCACGAACGTTGAGCTTCATGGTCAAGAGCGTAGCATTGTTCCGCTTTCGGCATGAGTTTTCAAAATTGCGGCTGGGGTGAATTTCTCACTTCCACCTTCTCGTTCCTCCATTTCCGGTGAAGCACAAATTTCATTCAATCGCTTGACCACTTCCTGGCAACCAAGGTGATCGGCGTAGGCCAGCACTCCACCGTGGAAGGGAGCGAAGCCGGTGCCAAAGACGGTGGCCAGGTCGAGCATTTGGGCATTTTCCACTACTCCTTCTTCAAGGCAGCGTGCCGCTTCATTGACCATCGACAGCACCATTCGGTCAACCAGTTGCCTCTTGTTCAGCTTGGCCGCCCAGTTGCCGTCCTGGAACTTGCCGAGATCGCTGCATATTTGCGCTTTTCTTTTCTTGCCTCCGGAGTGGTCATAGAAGCCTTTGCCGGTCTTTTTGCCGAGTCGGTCTTCGCCGAGACCGTCAACCAGGTTCGGGCAGGGGGTCATCCGCTTGCCGTAGGCCTGGTGGAGGGAGTTGCCGGCATGAATCGCAATGTCGAGGCCAACTTCATCGAGCAGGGCGAAGGGGCCCATCGGCATTCCGAAGTCGAGCATCAACTTGTCAAGTCGCGCCGGGTCGGCGCCACCCACGAACAGACGTTGAGCCTCATCCAGGTATGGGCCGAGCAGGCGGTTGACCAGGAAGCCGGCGACATCGGCAACTACCACCGGAGTTTTGCCAAGGCGAACGGCAAGGGCGGCAGTGGTGGTCAGCACTTGGTCGGAGGTTTTCTCCCCGCGAATGATTTCCACCAAGGGCATCTTTTTCACCGGATTGAAGAAGTGCATTCCGACAACCCGCTCGGGATGTGGAATTCCCGCAGCAATTTCAGTAACCGATAAGGAGGAAGTGTTGGTGGCAAGGATGCAATCATCGCTTACAACTTCTGCCAACCCGCCAAGCACTTTTTGCTTGACCATCATGACCTCGGCAACCGCTTCGATCACGATTTGTGAATTGCCGAGAGTGGTGGAGTCAATGGTGGCATCGAGATGATCGATTGCGGCATCTGCCAAGTGTGGCTTCAGGCGCCGTCTGCGTTTTTTCTTTTCCACCTCCCTGCGGTGAGTGAGAATCGCGGCGTCAAGTGCATCTGCAGACAGGTCGCAGATACGGGTCCAGATACCTTTGTCGGCCATCGCGCTGGCAATGCCTCCTCCCATTACGCCACCTCCGATTACGCTGCCGTATTCAATCCTGGTGGGGCGCACTCCGTCCGTACCCTTGGCGAGTTTCTTGGCAGCTTCCGATCCTTTGAACAGGGAAACCAGAGCCTTGCATTCAGGACTGGAGGCCAGTTTGGCAATCGCCTTGGCTTCCTTGCGGCAACCGGCCCCCCGGGTGGTGTTGGGTGCAGCCAGCACCATCTCCAGCGCCATTATTGGCGCGGGGTACTTGCCGCGAGTTTTTGACATGACTTTTTTGTGCGTCTGGTTTGAAATAAGGGCTCTTACCAGCGGGTTACGGTCAACCGCCCATGCCTTCCAACCGCGTTTATGCCGCTTGATTTGCTTTCGGCCCATGGCCACATCACATGCCAGGTCGAGCAGATACTCGGGCTTGGTAATGCGGTCAATCATGCCGCGTCGCCATGCGGTCCGGGCATTGAATAAACGACCTGTCAGTACCGCATCCAGCGCCAACGGAACTCCGATACGCTTGGGTAAGCGATGGGAACCGCCCCATCCGGGAATAATCCCTAGTTTGGTTTCCGGTAAACCGATTCGAGTGCTCTCATCGTCGGCAGCGATAATCAAATCGCAGGCAAGTGCTATTTCATAAGCACCGCCGGGGACCGGGCCGGAAATAGCTGCCACCGTCCGCGGCGCCAAGTCTTCAATCCGATTGAACAGTTCATGCACCGCCAGCACCATCTTCTCAATTTGTACCGGGTTGGTGAGCTGGGCGATTGCATCGATATCAGCACCGGCGGCGAACTGGCCAGGCGCGCGCCCGGTTAATACGATTCCACGCAGGGAGCTGTCCCCGGCGAGCTCATCGACGACCTGGTCCAGGTCGCGAATCAAGGGTGCGTCAAGTACCGCCAGTGAGCGATGCGGCGGATCCAGCACGACTATCGCGAGACCGTCTTCGGGGCGCTCCAAGCGTACGCAAGCGCCGGGCTCCGGGCAGTTTTCAGGTTGTGGGTATCCGCTAAAGTCAGCCATCAGATGCGCTCCAAAACAACGGCACCACCTTGGCCGCCGCCGATACAAAGGGTAGCGAGACCAAGCTCGTGGTTTCCGGTCTCCAGTTCATGGGCCAAGGTCAATAACAGGCGAGCGCCGGTTGCGCCGACCGGATGACCAAGCGCGATTGCTCCGCCATTGGGATTTGTTTTGGCGAGGTCCAGTTCGCCAATTGCGGCGCTACGCCCGAGCTTGCTGGAGGCAAACTTGGTTGATTCGAAGGCGTGCTTGCAAGCCAGGACCTGGGTGGCGAAGGCCTCGTTCAATTCAACGGTGCCGATGTCGGAGAGTTGGCAGCCGGCGGCATCGAGCGCCTGGGCAGTGGAGTAAACCGGGCCAAGTCCCATCCGCTCCGGGTCGCATCCGGCCCACGCCCAGGAGCGAACGCGGGCAAGTGGCTTGAGCCCGAGGTCGCGTGCGCGCTGGGCGGTGCACACCAGTAATGCGCAGGCACCGTCAGTGATTCCGCAGGAATTACCAACGGTCACTACCCCGTCGGGCTTTTCAAAATATGGTCTCATCTTGCCAAGCTTGTCGATGCTTTGGCCGTCTCGAATTGAATCGTCGTGTTCGAAGCGACCACGGCTGGACTTGAGCGGCACCAATGGAGTGATTTCACATTTGAAGCGGCCACTATCGCGTGAGTGCTGTGCTCGGTTGTGCGATTCGCAGGCGAATTGATCTGCATCTGCCCGGGTGATTCCAAAATCTCGGGCCAGGAGTTCGGCGGTCTTTCCCATGATCAATCCGGTGGTCGGATCAGTAAGACCCTGCAACAAGGTAATCCGTGGTGCCAACCAGGTGGGACGGAAGCTGAACAGGGTTGATAATTTTTGCATCGGGGAGCGCGCCTTCATCATCCGTTCGAAGAAGTTGGTCATCTTGGCTCCGAACACCAAAGGGTAGGCAGACATGTGTTCGACCCCGACACAGAGGTAGGTTTCTCCAAGCCCCGCTTGAATATGAGTGATGGCGGAAGTGACCGCTTCGATTCCGCTGGCACAGTTGCGGGCAACGGTACGTGCCGGGACGCTGCGCGGGACGCCGGCGCGCAGCGCGATTACCCGGCTGACGTTGGCCTGGTCGAATGGTGGACCGACACAGCCGGTTACTACTTCATCCAGCTCAGCCGGGTCGATGCCTGTCCGTGCCAGGACCTCGCGGGCTACTTGCGCTCCCAAATGTCCTGCGTTTTCGTGTTTGAGCACTCCTCCGGCGCGGGCCCAAGGGGTACGGGTGCCGGCCGCAATGACGATTTCCGGCGAGTTTTCGCTAGTGGGGTAATGAACCATGGTTTTTTACTTGCGCAAGATGATTAACAGTGTAAACTTAACAGCGTAAAGCAGAGCATAAAAACCATTTTTTTTGCTCTGGCCTCAAAATAATCATGACCAGAAGCGGCGGCTCGGATATTCGCAGTGCCATCCTCCAGGAGGCACGCAAGGTGTTGGTTGAGCAGGGTTATCGCAGTCTTTCGATGCGCCCGTTGGCATCGGCGGTGGGCTGTACCGCAACCTCCATCTACCTGTATTTCAAGAACAAGGACGCCTTGATTCATGCCCTGATTGACGAGGGCATGGGCATGCTCCACCAACATCTGACAGCTGCTCTGGCTGTTGCTGATAATGCTGCCGGCGCCAATGGCACCGATAACTTCGTAGATGCCGCTGAGCGGATGCGTTTGCTGGCTTCGGCTTATTTTGATTTTGGTCTCGCCAATCCCGAATACTACGAGGTAATGTTCATGCTCCACCCCAAGTTCATGGAGCGCTACCCGGCAGAGATGTTCCGGCGCGCTCGGCGAAATCTGGAACTTTTTGCGAGGCAACTGCACGAGGGCGAAGGCATGCTCCCTGAAGACCGGCACGCTCAAGGCGCCCAGGTGTGGTCATCTCTGCACGGGGCAGTATCACTGTTGATTGCCAACCGCGTTGACATTCGCATCCCCGCAGAAAAACTGCGGGGACTCGCCATCGATCAAGCGGTTTCAGTGGCCGCAGCCCATCCCCAAAGCAATTAACCATGCAAGGCTTTCTCATCAATCTCCCTGTTCTCGTAAGCACCGGTGGCATTGTGCTTGCCGCACTGGCGCTTGGATTTATGAGTGCTCCCCTGGTGGTCTGGACTCTTGCGTTTGCGGCGTTGCTGGCTGGTTGCGCTGCACCTACATGGATGTGGCTCGGCTTTGCTGCCATTGCCCTGGTGTTCAATCTCCTTCCTCTGCGCCGCGCATTGGTCAGTAAACCGCTGATGGGGCTAATGAAGAATGCCGGAATCATTCCCGAGATATCGGACACCGAACGGCAAGCCCTGGAGGCGGGAACAACTTGGGTTGACGCCGAGTTGTTCTCCGGAAAGCCTGATTTTGCCAAGATGATGAGCGAGTCCTATCCGGATATGAACGACGAAGAGCGTGCCTTCTTCGATGGCCCGGCCGAAGAAGTTTGTGCCATGACAGACGATTGGCAAGTATTTCAGGAGCGTGACCTGCGCCCGGARATCTGGCAATATTTGAAGGATAAGGGGTTTTTTGGGATGAATATTCCCAAGTCTTATGGTGGTCTCGAGTTTTCTCCAGTAGCAGTCAGTTCGATTATTGCCAAGTTGTCCGCACGTTCGATGCCCCTGGGAATAACTGCAATGCTTCCCAATTCGCTTGGTCCGGCAGAATTGCTGTACCACTACGGTACTGAAGCCCAGAAGCAGGATTGGTTGCCACGACTGGCTAGTGGAGCTGAAGTTCCCTGCTTTGCCCTGACCGAGCCGACTGCTGGTTCGGATGCCGGCGGAATTAAATCAACCGCCGAAGTTTTCAAGAACGAGAACGGTGAGTTGATGCTGCGGCTTGACTGGAACAAGCGCTACATCACTTTGGCATCACGGGCGACGGTTCTGGGGCTGGCAGTTAAATTACATGACCCGTCGAACTTGCTGGGTAAGGGGTTCCATCCCGGGATTACTTGCGTATTGGTTTCCACTGATACCCCCGGTGTGGTCAACAACCAGCAGCATGATCCCTTACTGATACCATTTTTGAACTGTCCGACCAGCGGTAAAGCGGTGGTGGTTTCTGCCGACAGCATCATCGGTGGCGCAGATGGGGCAGGCAAGGGCTGGTTGATGTTGATGGAATGTCTTGCCGCAGGTCGCGGCATTATGTTGCCAGCTCAAGCCGCTGCCGGCACCAAATTGGTCGCGCTATGCACCGGTGCTTACTCCGTGGTTCGGAAGCAATTCGGGTTGCCAATTGGCAAATTCGAGGGTGTCGAAGAGCCGTTGGCTCGAATCGGTGGGTGGGCTTACACCCTGGAGGCCGCCCGTCGCTACACCTGTGGCGGTCTGGTCGACAATAAACCTGCAGTAGTCTCGGCGATTGCAAAGTACAACTTCACCGAAATCTTCCGCTCCGCCATTAATGATGCGATGATATTTGTGGCGGTGCCGGGATTAGCCGCGGCCCCCGCAACCTGTTTGCCCATGCATATATGGGGGCTCCGATTGCTATTACGGTAGAAGGTGCCAATATCCTCACCCGCACCTTGATGATTTTTGGTCAAGGGGCGATTCGTTGCCATCCGTGGGCATATCAGGAAATAAAAACTCTTGGAGCCGGGGATGTTGTCGGATTCGACTACGCCTTTTGGGGCCACGTCGGTCACGTCGTGCGCAATAAGTCGCGTTCGGTCCTGCTCAGTCTTTCGCGTGGCTATCTTGCCAACCCCAAGGTTTCACCGCCAGCGCGGCGTTATGCCCAGAAACTCGAATGGTCTTCAGCCAGCTTTGCTTTCATCGCTGATGTCGCGATGGGAGTGATGGGGGGCGACCTCAAGCGCAAGGAAGCCTTGACCGGTCGTTTCTCCGACGTGCTGTCATGGATGTACCTGGGAACGGCGACCATTCGTCGTTTCGAAGCTGAGGGTTGCCGCCAGGAAGATCTACCATTGTTCAAGTGGTCGATGGAAAATGCACTCGCCAAAATCCAACTGGGATTTGATGGAATCTTCTCGAACTTTGATGCTCCCGTGATTGGCTGGGTCATGAAAACAGTTGGCGCCGGGTGGTCTCGCCTTAATCCGATTGGCATTGGCCCTTCGGACCATGACGGCCATTTGGTTGCGGCGATACTGCGCAAGCCGGGGGAGCAGCGCGATCGTCTTTGCTGTGGGTTGTTCCTTTCGGCAGATCCCGAGGACCCGGTGGCTCGTTTGGAGAATGCTTTTTT
>NVRO01000026.1 GCA_002400895.1 Planctomycetota bacterium | reverse complement strand
GAACTGACCTCCAACTTACCGCCCATCGCATCGACCAACTCCTGGCTGATGGTCAAGCCCAGTCCACTTCCGCCGTATTTGCGGGTGGTCGAAGGGTCAGCCTGGGTGAATTTGTCGAACAGACCAGGCAGTTGTTCGGCGGTGATTCCGATTCCGGTATCGCGGACGCTGAACCGCAGGCAAACCTCTTCATCATTAATATCCTCGAGCTCAACTTCCACTGCCACTTCGCCATGCTCAGTAAACTTGATCGCATTGCCGGCCAGGTTTACCAGTACTTGTCGCAATCGCATGCGGTCACCAATCAGGTTGACCGGCACATCATGGTGGCGCAATGCATTCCATTCGAGGTGACGTTCGGCTGCCTTGGAGGCGAGGCCGTCAAGCAGGCGTTCAAGCAGTTCGTCGAGGTTGAAGGGGCGTTGTTCAAGTTCCATGCATCCGGCCTCAATTTTTGACAGATCCAGTACCGAGTCGATCAGTTCGCCCATGTTTTCGGCGCAATCGCGAATAGTTTGCAAGTAGTCGCTCTGTTCCTCACTCATGTCGGTGTCCAGAGCGAGTTCGGCCATGCCCATTATGCCGTTCATCGGGGTTCGCAATTCATGGCTCATGTTGGCAAGGAAGTCACCTGTTGCCTGACTGTTTTGTTGCGCCTGTTGACCGGCGGCGCGCAAATGACTTTCGACTTCCGCACGGGTGGTTGCATCGTGCAGACAGAGGACCGCACCCTTGCCCCAACGGGTTACGGTGAGATCGTAGACCCGACCATTTAACGGGTGGTGGATACCACGTTTGACCAGAACCTGACCATTGCTGTGGGCATCGGCTAATTGCTCGCGCAGGCGCTGGTATTCCTCGTCTGGCAGGCAATCAGCCAGGCTCAACCCGCGTTGTTGTAATGGTTGAAGGATTGGCCGGGCTGCCGGATTGGAGTAGACAACGCGGAATCCCTCGGCATGGGAGGGTGAATCGACCAGTAACAGAAAGGCTTCCGGCAAGTGTTCGAGTGCTTCGCGGAATCCATTTTCCGACACCTGAGGTGAGCGATTCGCTCGATGTAAACCCTGCTGCCAGGCGTGAGCCAACCACAAGACCGAGGCTACCGCACCAGTCATGTTGGCGGCCGTGAAGATTGCGCGGTATTGGCTCGGGACCAGGTTGAGAGCGGTGATTCCACCAAGTTCCATTACCAGGAACAAAACACCAACTACGACCGCTACCGTCCCGGAAATGATGGCCCCCCTCGCTCCATATAAAAATGCTCCAATTAGTGGCAATACCGGCATCCACAAAAGCCCGGGGCTGCTCAGCCCACCGCTAAGTGCAGAAGTTGTTGCCAGCACCATGGCGAGACCGGCAAGCAGCAGCCACCCCCAGTTAGCAGCTCTCCGGGCGCGTCTGGCCCCTTGCCAACACATCCAGTTAAGCAATTCCCCCGCCAAAATTATTATTGCTGGCCATGGTTGTCCAAAAAACAACCACATCGCAATGAAAGGTGGCCCGAGGACGAAAAACCGCAGCGAAGTGCTCAGGAGGAGCTCATAAGTGATGCGCTCATCGGGCGAAACATGATCCTGTGGTGCGCAGCTCCGTGGGGAACTCAGGCCACTCCAAGAGATTTGGCTGTGGTTTTTGGTGTGGGCGGACATGATTACTAGGGCCGCCAGGGGGTGGAGACGGGCTCCGTTCATATTTGCGGCGGCTGAGGCTTGGGGATTAGCCTTCTCGGTCCTAAAATCGTTTAAATGGCTTTGTCAAAAAGACTGACCGAATACGCTTCTTGTAGCGGTTGAGCCGCCAAAATTTCTCTGGGTGAGCTGACGCAGGTTCTGCGCACAGTAGCCCCCGCAGGTGATTCTGAGCGGGTAATCGTCGGCCCCGGTGGTTTCGACGATGCGGGAGCGGTGCGCGCCGATGACGGCTCCATCAGCCTCTATACCACCGATTTTTTCCCGCCGGTGGTTGATGACATTGCCGCCTACGGCGCGATTGCCGCCGCCAACTCCATTTCTGATATTTATGCAATGGGGGGAATACCAAAGGTGGTGCTCAACCTCGCCGGATTCCCCGAGGAATGGGATGAGAGTGTCACTAGGCCACTATTTGAGGCGGCTACTGCCAAGGTGCAGGAAGCCGGAGCTTTGTGGATTGGCGGTCACACCGTGCGCGCCAGCGAACCAATCTTTGGCTTCGCGGTGTTTGGTGAAACCGATGACCAGCACCTGTTCACCAATCGTCAGGCCGAACCCGGAGATTTGCTGTTCCTGACCAAGCCACTGGGTGTGGGCAGCCTCACCGCCAGCGTTAGTCGTGGTGAGTTCGACCAGGCCCAGGTGTCCATAGTTGAGCGGGGGATGGCGTATTTGAATCGTGAGGCTGCCGCTGCCGGTCATGCCGCCGGGGTCAAGGCAGCTACCGATATCACCGGTTTTGGATTGTTTGGCCATGCCGGCAACATCGCCCGTGGCTCGGGTGTGCACCTCAAACTACAGGCTGTTGCCCTGCCTCTATATGATGGTGCCGCTGAGTTGGCGGCTGCCGGGGTGTTTTCTGGTGGAAGTGCTCGCAACCGCAAATGCTTGGGCGATTTGGTCGAAATCGCCGCAGACGTACCCCCTTGGTTGGGTGATCTTTGTTTCGACGCTGAAACCTCCGGCGGACTACTGTTGGCGGTCAAGCCCGAGCGCCAGGACGATTTTTTAGGCGCCTTGCCAGAACGACATCCTGTCGCTTTGATTGGTGAAGTGCTTTCTGGAAGTGCCAAGGTTTCACTCTGCTGAGAGATTCTCATTTGCTTTGGTGTTGGCATTTGAAGGATGGTTTAAACTCAGCCCGGGAGCGGGTCGGGGCTGGCGCCTCGTGCGGCCTTCAAAGCCGTTGGGGACCGTTTTGAACGGGCCCGGTGGGTTCGATTCCCATGCGCTCCCGCCAACCTATACTTGAGTTGTGTTAACTGGTTTGAGCCTGTTCGTCTTGGCGTTGTTGCAGACACCGTCGGAGGCCACTGCGATAGCTGCGCCTTTATCTGAGCAAGCGGCTACCACCAAGGTATATATCGTCGAATTACGTGGCCCATTGTCCGAGACCTGGAGCTCAATGCTACGGCGCGCTCACCAACTGGCACTCAGCTCCGAGGCGGAGCATCTGCTGGTAGTAATTGATTCTCCGGGCGGCGAAATTGAGCTGATGAAGCGGCTGGGTGACCACCTGGATGCAATCTCCAAGGATTTGCATACCATTTGCCTGATTGATCGTGAAGCACTCTCTGCTGCCGCTTATGTGGCGATTTCATGCGAGCAGGTGCTGATGCGTCCAGCCGCCAGTATTGGTGCGGCAATGCCTATCCTGGTAGGTCCGGGCGGAATGATGCCTGAAATTGATGATGACCTGCGCGAAAAGATGAATTCTGCATTCCGCGCCCAGTTCAGAAGTTGGGCTGAACTGCATAACCGTGACGGTCGTATCGCCGAAGCCTTTGTCGACAGCGGGATTGAACTGAAAAAAGTAAATCTGCGCGGTGAACCGCGCTTGGTTAATGGTCGCGAGTATGACGATCTGCTACAAAAGGGCGAGGCTCCCCATTTTCTGGAGACCTTATGTGCCACTGGCGAGTTGCTGACTCTGACTTCCACCCAGGCAATAGAGTTTGCTTATTGCGATGGGGTAGTCGAAGATGTTGACGATGCTCTCGCTTGGTTGGGGTTTTCGCCGTCGTCTAAAGTGCTTGTTGTTCCTACCTGGTCGGAAACTCTGGTGACCGTAATCGGTTCCTGGTCGTGGCTGTTGATGCTGGCGGCGGCCTTTTTCATGGTGGTGGCATTCAATATTCCGGGGATGGGCGCGCCGGAAGGTGCGGCGGTGGCCTGCATCGGGGTATTCCTCTTCCACGGCTATCTGATTGGTTTGGCGGAATGGACCGAAGTCTTGTTGATTATTGGTGGCACCATTTTCATTGCCCTCGAGATTTTCCTGGTGCCCGGCACCCTGGTGGCCGGAGCTTCCGGTGGGCTGATGCTGGTCGGTGGATTGGTGTTGGCAATGCAGGACTTTGTACTCCCCGACGGCGCAATTGAGAGTGATGTCTTGCGCCATAACTTGACCTTGGTGTTCGGGGTCTTGTTGGGTGCTCCGCTACTCGGCTTGCTGGCAGTACGCAAATTGGTGCGCACACCTCTCGGTGGTTTTCTGGCTACCACACCTACCGAGGGTTTGGCCGGGTCAATTTCAATCACAGCGACGATTGGTAGCGAAGCACAATGTCTGACCCCTTTGCGTCCTGCGGGCTCAGTATCCATCGGGGGGAAGCGTTTTGACGCAATTTCCCGTGGGGATTTCCTTGAAGTCGGAGCTATGGTGCGCGTAGTCGGTGGCCGGGGGAGTTCCCTTCTGGTCGAAGCGCTACAACCCAATCATTCGGAGTCTGAATCATGACCATGGTGTTCGTACTCTTGTTTCTGGGCTTTGGCCTGGTTGTCGCTGAAGTGTTCTTCCCTTCACTCGGGGCCCTTTCAATACTTGCTGGTTTGGCTTTGATTGGTGCCGTCGTCGGTGGATTCGACTATTCGATGGCGCTGGGCTGGACTTCCCTGATTATTGTATTGATTGGCCTGCCCTGCGTAGTGGTGTTCGCTTTCAGGATTTTTCCGCGGACCCCGATGGGAAAGAAAATGATTTCCCCCGGCGCATCCTGGGGCAAACAGGAACGCGCTGCCGTTGACCACGAGGTTGAACGGTTTGTCGGCTCCGATGGGTTGACCAGCTCCCTGCTACGCCCATCAGGAATTGCCATCTTTGATGGTGAACGGGTGGACGTGATTACTACGGGAGAACACATTGAAGCTGGAATTCGCATACATGCGACCCGTTTCGAATCAAATCGTCTGGTGGTGGAAGCCGCCCCAACTGAACAATAAAAAAAATGAACTTACCGCTTGTTTTGCTCCAGGATACTCAAGGCCCGATGGAATGGATAGTAATCGGGATTTTGGGTTTGGTCCTTTTCGTGGTGCTGATTGTGCTACTGAAGTACTTGAACTTGTACATCCAATCTCTGCTTACCCGTGCAGGTATTGGTTTGTTTGACATGATTGCGATGAGCTTTCGCAAGGTTAGCCCGTCACTCATGGTGAGGGCTCGAATAATGGCAGTGCAAGCAGGATTGGAAGATGTTGATCAGCGTAATCTGGAGGCTCATTTCTTGGCTGGCGGAGATGTAATCAAGGTGGTGACCTCGTTGATTTCTGCTGACCGTGCGGGACTCGACCTGGATTTCAAGAAGGCAACCGGTATCGACCTGGCAGGTCGTGACGTGCTCGACGCAGTTCAGACTTGCGTGAATCCGAAGGTGATTGATTGTCCCAACCCCGCCAGTGGAAAGACCGAAATAGCGGCGGTGGCCAAGGACGGCATCCAGGTTCTGGCCAAAGCCCGGATAACGGTGCGCACCAATATTGCRCGCTTGATTGGTGGTGCTACYGAAGAGACCATTGTCGCTCGTGTTGGCGAGGGCATGGTTACCACCATCGGCTCGGCTGCCAGCTACAAGGCAGTGCTCGAAAATCCCGACATGATTTCGAAAACAGTGCTGGCCAAAGGATTGGATGCCGGTACCGCGTTCGAGATTGTTTCGATTGATATTGCCGACGTCGACGTCGGCATCAACATCGGTGCTCGTCTGCAAGCTGACCAGGCGGAAGCCGACAAGCGGGTAGCTCAGGCCAAGGCGGAAGAACGGCGGGCAATGGCGGTGGCTGCCGAACAGGAGCAGCGTGCAATGGTGACCGAAAACCGGGCTCTGGTGGTGCTGGCGGAAGCAGAGGTGCCAAAGGCAATGGCTGAAGCCTTGCGGTCCGGCAACATTGGAGTGATGGATTTGTACCGCATGCGCAACATCGAATCGGATACGCGGATGCGTGATGGCATCGCCGGTGGTCGCCCGGGAAGTGAAGGTCCGGAGGATCCAACCGAATAATCATGGGCTGGCTGGACCGTATTACCGACGACTTCGGTGGACTTTTCTGGGTAATAATAATGCTCGGAAGTTGGGTTGCTACGCTTGCCAAAAAGCGTCGCAGCGGGGAGGATAAGGTTGAAGTTGAAGTTGCAGTTGAGGAACTCGAATCACTGTTGGAATTTCCCGACCTGGAAACCCTTGCCACCGTTCCGGAACAACCCTTTCCGCCCATTCCCCAGATGTTGTTACCACCACCGAGTCCGCAACCGATGACGAGTCGTGGAAAGTTGGGAGCATTGTCCTCAAGTCTCGAATCAAAACAGTATTACAAACCGGATACCGAGAATGTCACATTTGATATTTACCAAAGTGATGTAGGCACCAGTAAATTGGGGGAATTGGAGGTAACCGGGCCTGCTGTTATCGAACGCAAGGAGGGCTGGAAGCCGCGCACAAGTTGGGGTGAGGCCTTTGTCTTGCGAGAAGTGCTCGGACCGCCACGAGCTCTGTGTGGCTTTGAGCCACACGGCTTGCAGAACTGAAAATGAGTCCCGAACTGCGTCATCACCAGGACTTGATGCAATTTTTTTCCGCTGGTCATCGACCGCAGGAGAAGTGGTCTCTGGGACTGGAATTTGAAGTCTTTGTTACCAATGAACATGGCCAAGCGGTAGGGTGGGATGGCGACGGTGGGGTAGAGCAATTATTGCTCGAGTTGTCTCGACTCAGTGGCTGGGAAACTACTGGTGAAAATGGACGAGTGCTTGGCCTCAACTCCGGCGATGGCTCCAGGGTTACTCTTGAGCCTGGAGCGCAACTCGAATTCAATACCAGCCCCTGTCGAGATTTGGCCAGTTTGCAGCTGGAGCTTGACCAGTACCTGAGTTACCTGAAGTTGGCCGGCGAGAAGTTCGGAGTTAAGTTTCTGGCCCTGGGATCGCATCCACGTAATGCCCCTGATGAAATTATCCGGATTCCCAAGCGCCGCTACGACATTTTGGAGCCGTGGTTGGCGGAGGCGGATGAATTGGGGCTGTGGATGATGAAAACCACTTGCGGGATGCAGGTCAACTTCGATCATTCCGATGCTGATGATGCTGCGCGAAAACTTCGTATGGCGTTGCGTTTGAGTCCGGTGCTTACTGCCTTGTTTGCAAACTCTGCGGTGCGTGCCGGTGAAGTGTCGGGCTATGCGTCGTGGCGCGGTCACATTTGGACTCGCACCGACCAAAGTCGTTGCGGGATGATTCCCTCCTGCCTCGGTGCCGAGTCCAGTTTGCATGACTATGTCAACTGGGCGCTTGATGTCCCGATGCTGTTTGTTGAGCGGGGTGCAGATTTGATAGACCAGCGTGGCAACACTTTCGCCGAGTTCATGGCCGCGGGCGAAGCACGACTTGAGGATTGGGATTTGCATTTGAGTACCTTGTTCCCCGAAGCTCGGTTTCGGCCCCAACTCGAGTTGCGCTCCGTCGATGGGGGATGCCCCTCGACCGCCATGGCCTTGTGCGCATTGGTAAAGGGTTTGTTTTATTCTTCGAAGGCGCTGGAGCGGGTTGAGCAAATGATGGAAGGATATTCAACATTGGAGCTGCAGGGAATGCTCGAAGATGCTCATCGGCTGGGTTTGGCCGCACCGACCACTGATGGACGTAGCTTGCTGGAGCTTGCAACTTCGTTGATGGATGCGCTCGACTTGGATGAAGATGAGCAAATGTTTCTGGCTCCTATACATGAACAATTGCGGCGCGGGATGTCGAAGGGCGAAGAAGCACAAGAGTTGATGCGCGGAGATTGGGGCGGAGAAATACAACGAGTAATAGAATCAAGCTCGATTTAGTCCGACTACGGTTGTGCAAAAAGGTGGCCTCGCCGGCGTGTTCGAAAGCACTTCGCTTCCACCGGAATCTGCTTACACATCACTTATTCTCCTGGTTCTCGGCTAGATTGGGACGGGTGTTGGCGCCTGTTGCGGTCAGGTATAAAAAATAACTTGCCCCATGCTGATTAAGGCAGGCGTGAGTTTATTGCTCGGGAGGCAGCTGCTGCCTCAATTTCCTGCTCAATGGCAAGGGAAATAGGGACCTTTTCATTTTAAATGTATGGTTTTGTGGCATGATGGAGGCATGAGCAGATCCTTCATAGTGCTTTCCGTTTTCAGCCTCGCTTTAGGCTTGGGGTTGACCAATGCTGGTGTTGCCAACAATCCCGACCCGGCCCGTTCGATGCCCGAGCTCGAACAAAATACCGACCTTTATCTCTTCCCGTTCGGGTTGATGGATTCGATTCGGGAACCGCAAGGAACCGTGCCAATGCAGGTGCAGGCCTACTTCTCTGGCGTCGGCCAAGTGTCGCTGCGCACTTTGAAGGTCTATGCTGCTGATGGAGTCCTGCTCGAAGAGCTCGATTTGAGGGGAGAAAGATTGATCGGTGATGGTGGTTTGGTAGCGCGTGCTCACCTGTTGATGGAAACCATTAATCCGGAGATTACACACCGCCACGACCAGCGGATATTTATCCCCCTTGAGGACCGCCCGGAACTGTCTCCGGATGTCGAATCAGCTCTTTTCCGTCGACTCCTCGACACCATGTCCGAAGTGGTGGCCTTGCAGGGAAGCCAGCTCCGCAACTTGAAGTTTGACATTTATTTACCCGCACTTTTCCCCATTGGTTCCCAACCCGGCGACGAGGCAGTGTTGGATTTGGTGCTGGATTATGAACTGAATGGGAGCTTGCAGCAAACCACCATTATTCACCCGGTGGTTCTGTTGGAGCCATACTTGCCGCCACCCGCAGGCTGGAGCGCTGACGGTTCAACCCGTAATGCCGGCGCCTGGCACCGGGGCGATTTGCATGTCCATAATTGTCGCGACGAAGCAGTTTCCGGTTGCCCCAGTTGTGCTGCCGAATCGTTCAACATATCGGGTAGCTTCAGCAATGCAGATTTGAAACCACAGTTTCAGGCCCTGGGGATGGATTGGTTCTCCACCACTACTCACTCCTACTGCATCAATAGTGACAACGAATTCAATGCAGTCGCTGCCGAGGCAGCATCTTTGGACGACTCTTCATTTGCCCTGCTGTGCGGCACCGAGCTCACCACCAAGGAAAGTGGTCCCCAGACCGGAAGTGACATCTTTGACACCATTTGTTTTTTGAATGGGAACTTTGACGGCCGTGGTACTGCGCATATGGGTGGACATTCCATTACTTCGCGCAAACCCGGCGGCAAGGATGGATTCATGGACAACTGTGACAACCCT
>NVRO01000025.1 GCA_002400895.1 Planctomycetota bacterium | reverse complement strand
AGGAAGTTGATTTCTCTGTTCTCTCTGAGACTTGCGATAATCTTCTCAATATCATGGGATTAGAGAAGGACAATTTGCCTCCTTGCCCTTCAGGAAAGGTACAGGCGGGAATCTATCCAGTTGTGGATTATGAAGCAGGTACAGTAAGCATTGGCCTCCTCGCGGGAAGCTGGCGCTGTCCGTGGTTATCAGCACGGTGTCCAGCTGGTTGAACGGGTTGGCTGGAAAGCCTTCGGTCAGGTATGGACCGAAGGGGTAGCCGGAGGTGCCAATGTTGGCCCAGTTGCCGGCGCTGTCGGTAGCCATCATGAGCTGACTGCGCAGAGCAATTTCGCTCCAGGTGATGCCATCCCAGCCGGGAAGTTGCCCTTGGTGCTGGAAGCCGTAGTAGTCGATGGCAGTTCGCACGCGCTGCAACTCTTGTTTTACCGAGGCTACTTCAGCGTCGGCGATGCTGTCCTTGAAGGTAGGAACAGCCATTCCTGCCAACACCAGCACAATTGCAACCACAATCAGGGTCTCGATAAGGGTGAATCCACGTTTCAGGTAGTTTTGCATGATTCTTGAGCGGGCGATGACCCGACTCCACCTAATCGGCCAATTCTCCAAATATCCTTGAATGCAAGCTATTTAAGCTCCTTATGAAACCCATTAAAATGATATAAACGACTTGCTCCCAAGGTGTTACGAAAACAACTTGGGAGCATTTGGGGTTTGCGGTACAGGAGGTCGCAAATTGATTGAAGAGGCTAAGGCAAGAATTTCTTCGTCTCTTTGAGTTTCCGGGGCAGGTACTCTTCAATCACGAAGTTGAGCCCCCATTTGGCGAAGGCCTGTTGCTCGGCGCGGACCCCCATCTTGAGCATCTGCTTTATTGCCTTTTTCCACTTCGGGTGAGCCTTGAAGAAGGGGTCATTCTTCAAGGCGTCCTTGGCGCGCTTGATGTCAACTGGTTGTAAAGGGTGGGTGGCGTCTTCGAGCCCGAAGTCGATTATGTCCTGGGGGGTCACTCCCATGAAGGATGCGGTTGGCACGCAAAACTTCTCGTTTATGTGGGCGGCAGAGCCGGAACCAACCTTTAAAGTGCGATAGATGTTGCAGATGCCGTATGGATCGCAGTCCACAAAAGCATAAACCGGGAGTTTCAACTCTTCCGCCAGGCGCCGCACGAAACGGCGGGTAGCGCGAGTAGGTACCCCGCCCATTTCAACCAGAATACAGTTGGCGGTGCGCCAATAGCGGTGGTGGTTGAGGCGCTGAAACATACCGCCAGTTTCAATCGCGATGATGAATTCTGCGGTTGTTTCAAAGCCGAGATGCTCGACCGACGACGGCACCGTGTAGGAGCCCGATCCCATCGCCGCACAATCGGAACGGATTTCAGCTCCGCTTTCAGGGTCGCGGTCAAGCACGGTCAGTGCCCCGACTACCGAGCCACCGTGTTCCTCGGGAACAAAGCGCAAGACTTCACGGGTCACTCCCTTCAAGGAAAACATTCCTTCGATGTCATCGAGCACGGTATCGGACTCGCGCTGTTCATGGAACTTGGCGTCTCCCCAATTCTTGGAAACGTAATAGGCTTCTCGTTTGGTGGCGAAGTCCTGGTCCGCAATCATGTCCTTGGCCAGCGACATCAAGCGCAGGGTTTGGGCAAAGGTCTTTACCGAATTGACATCCAGGGTGCGGGTCTTGAGGTTGCCGGCCATTTCAAAATAACCGGTCTTCTTGTCGTAAGTGACATTGGCCAAATTGCGCTGGGGCATGGTCATCGATGGCAAAATACCCTTGGAAGCAACCTCGTAGACATCCTTGGCAACTTGCTGAATCGAGTCAAGCGCCACCATCCGCAGATTTGCGCTGGTCTTGTCAACCTTGGCACCGGAGGTGCGTTTCTTGACCGCCTTCCTGACTGACTTTTTGGTGGTTTTCTTCTTGGTTTTGCGGGTAGCCATCAGATTTTGCGGGTTGATTCCATGGTTTCGCGAAGTTGGTCAATCGTGTCTTCACGCTCTTCGTCAGTAATCCCGAGGATTTCTTGCAGTCCAATGCCTACGTGGGGCAAGTACTGTTCAATATAGCTGCGCTTTTGAAACTCGGATGCGACCCGGCGGCCCTTGCGGATATGGACTCCCAGCTTGCGGCCGGCCTCTTGCAGTGCAAGTTTCACCTCTTTAATGATCTCCGGGTATGAAGCGATTGCTTCCTTTGCTTCCGAAGTAAACGGCACCCAGACACTTGCCATGTGAATGAAGATGGCGGCTGAACCAATGGGGAGGGCATTACGTGATTGCACCAGGCCGTAGTTCTTCCAGGCGGTTTGCATTGTCGCTTTGGTGAAACTACATCCGGCTTGTTGGGAAAGGAGCGGCACTCGATTGGCAAATCTCATCAGCCGGACTGAATCGTCAGCGTTGCCAAGGAGGTTTTCAGTGTCGGTAGTTCCGCGGCGTTTCTTGGTCTTGTTGATGCGCCCACTGCCATCAACTTCCAGTTTGTCGTCCCCAGGCTTGGACCAGGCGATTCCGACTTCAATTTGGAAGGGATTGCCGCGGTAGACCGCCGGCTGGCGAGTTGCGACGGCATAGAAATCCGCATCACATTCTTTCATCAGCCCTTCACGGATGCGTTCTTCGCCAATGGGTGACAGACAGGATGTCGGTGGCGCCGAGATTTTGGTTTTTTGAATGGAACGATAAAGCGCATCGGCTTCCTCGCGCGCGACCCGACTCGGGTAGGTACGTTCATTGAGCCCCGAGGACTTGATGATTTCCTGGGCCTTTTTCTTACCGATTCGACAAAACTCTTCCTGCAGAAATCCGATCAGCCAACGCGAGTTGGTCTCACGCAGCATGCGAATGAGTTCGCCCAATTCGACCCCGTAGGGGTGGGGCTTGATTTCATCGGAGAGCTCGGGGAGGTCCTGGACGCCCCTTTCATAGACCCGAGCTTCATCCATTCCGGGGGTCAGGTAGCTGAGCTGGCAGTGGGGGTTAGCGACTGCGGTCTGCTTGATGTAATCGTCTACCGAGCGCAAACCACGCTTGTAGATGGCTTCAAGTTCGAGCTCGAAGCGGGTCCCATGTTCGCGGTGCCACTCGTCAAGCTGTTCGTCCTTGGTAATTACCGGCTTGTTTTTGGACGAGTCCATCTGCAGGTGGATTCGGTGAGCCGCACCACGTTTTATTTTGGACTCAATCACGGCACCTTTTCCGGTGGTCATTTGCCCATACAGCAATGCGGCTGAAATGCCGATTCCCTGCTGGCCTCGCGACTGACGCCGGCTGTGGAATTTCGARCCATATAGCAGTTTGCCGAAGATGTTTTGTATCTGCGCCTTGACGATTCCAGGTCCGTTGTCCTCGACCACGATGCGGAAGCGATCTTCTTCCAACTGGTGGATTTCGACCACAATTTCGGGCAGGATTCCGGCTTCCTCGCAGGCATCAAGCGAATTATCCACCGCCTCCTTGATGGTGGTGAGGAGAGCCTTGCCCTTATTGTCGAAGCCAAGCAGATGGCGGTTTTTGGCGAAGAATTCAGAGACTGAAATATCTTTCTGCGCTTTTGCCATCTCTTCGGCGGTGGAATGTCTATTGCGGGCTGCCAAGCTTTTTCTCCGTGGTTTGAGGCGTAGTCTGCCGGAATCGCGACCTATTTGCCACCCCAAGCTTGCAGAGACTACCTGATTTCCCTGATTTGTTGCATTTCCAAGTTAAAGACCGTCGCTGATTGCCAATATTCCCATTCCAAATAAAAAAAGCGACTTCCTGCAAAAGGTAAAGCAACTTCCTAGCCGATGAAGCCTTGATGCGAGTCAATTCTGGCTCCCACCAAATGAAAAATGGCTTCAGACGACAAAATCCCCTCACCCGACCAGAATCCGACTGGAGATGCAAGTGATTTAAGTGTAGATGCTTGTGATGAAAATCTTGACCAGTGGAATGACCTGGTGTGGTATGTGGTCAACCGCTTTCGTGGACGCCTTCCTTCCTCAGTGTCGGAGGATGAGCTCTTCTCTGCTGGCCAAATAGGCTTATGGGCCGCTACCGGGTCTTACGACGAATCCCTAGGTGCTAGTTTCAAAACTTACGCCTACCACCGTATTCGGGGCTCGATTCTTGACGAATTGCGTCGTTTGGATCCCTTGCCTCGCACCCAGCGTGAAAAAGCCCGTCGCGAGGGCTACGACCCACCTAGCTTTCACAGCCTCCCAACCGATGAAAATGGGCACGAACGCCTGGCCGGAACTGAACGGGAGGCCGAATGTGAGAATCAGGAATTGATTGAGGTCATGCACCGCATGATTGCGGAGTTGCCGGACAAAATGCGTTTGGTAATGAGTCTCTACTATCAGGACAGACTCAAAATGCGCGAGATTGCCGCCCAGTTGAATTTGACCGAAAGCCGGGTTAGTCAGATTCACACCAATGCGGTCGCTCGATTACGCAAGCTGATGAAGGACCACGGCTGAGCCAATAACCAGGATTTGACCGGGGAGTGTGTTTTTCGTCCACGGTCAGGAGGGTCGGATTGGTTAGGATTCTCAACCATGTTGTCGCGCATAACTGTTCTTACTCTGTTGGTGATTGCGCCGGGTGCTAACGAGCTTTCCGCACAACTACCCGTGGCTTGCAATAAGGTCGTTGATTACGACATTGATGTAGTGCTGGACGATGATGGTCGCACCATTACCGGAACAGTTCTTCTCGATTGGCGTAATACCACCTCGGTTGCAACTGATGAGTTGTATTGGCATGTGTACAACAACGCGTGGTCAAATCGCGATTCGGTGTTCATGCAGGAAGCCCACATCTTCGGGGACGACCGATTGCCTCGCGACTGGGGTTTCACCGAGATTAGTGCGATTCATCAATGGGGAAATACTGATGGCCGCAACCCCGCTCTGCAATGGAATTGGCAGGAGCAACCGGGATATCCCGCTGACCGCACCGTCATGCGGGTGCAATTAACGCAGGCGGTAGAGCCGGGCGCAGGGACCAAAGTTGCGGTTGACTTCAAGGCGGTGATGCCTCCCGCCTACCGGCGCAGTGGTGGCGATGGTGATGGCGGCTACATTCACGCGGTGCAATGGTTTCCCAAGGTCGGGGTTTTTGAGATCAAGGATGGTGTCGCTTTTTGGAACTGCGAGCCTTATCACTACTTGACGGAATTCTATGCTGATTATGGTAGTTGGCGATTGCGCTTGACAGTTCCCGAACGTTACCGCGACAAGGTCGCTGCTACCGGAACTCGCAGCAGCAATGTCGAAAATAATTCCGGTACCGTGACTTATATTTTTACCGCGGATGACGTTCACGACTTTGCCTGGACTGCTGACCCTGACTTCGAAGTATTTGAAAAGTCATTTCGGCAGATGTTGAAGGAAAACAATTGGCGCGATTACGAGCTTGAGCAAAGCATTGCCGAGAGTTTGATTGGTACACCGGGATTCGAGCACATCACCTCGATGGAAGACCTGTTGCCCCGCGACACCCAAATCATTTTGATGTTGCAGCCAGAGCACGGCGAATATGCCGACAGGTATCTTGAAGCTACAGTCAAGTCGCTTTACTACTTCGGCCTTAAGTATGGAGAGTACCCATATGAGACCATCACCGTAATCGACCCGGCACACAACGCCAGACATACCGGTGGCATGGAGTACCCGCGGCTGTTCACCGGCGGAGTGCGCAAGGGAAATGCTGCGAGAACCCTTTCTCCGGAAGGGATAACCGTGCACGAATTCGGTCATCAGTTCTGGTACGGGTTGGTCGGCAACGATGAATTCAACCATGCCTGGCTGGACGAGGGGTTCAATACCTTTAGTACTCAACGTATCAAGCGTGATGCCTGGAAGGAGCCTGCCCTTGCCACCTATTCGGTGCTTGGCCGCCAGTACTACGGTAAGGCTCCGATGACACTCCCTTCTTTCGGCGCGGACAATGCGCTGTCACTCCTTTCGATGGAGCGCCTGGAAACCCCGGACCTCGGATTCATCCGTCCGCTTTCTTATGAACTTCGCCGAGATACCAGCTTGTTGCGCTGGTTGCGGGAGTTACCACCACTTACCTATCTGCCTGAAGTGGAGCGTGACCCGGTATTGTCGTTGCGCGGAGTTTTTGCCAGCAAATGGTCCGACCCATTGGCTAAGCCTAGCTGGCAACTGCTCGACGGGAAAATGCGCAGGGTCAATGCCTATTCCCGACCGGCGCTTACTTTGGAAACCTTCTCGCGCTTGATGGGTGAGGACCGCTGGACTCGGGTAATTCGCGCCTACCATGAACGGTATCGCTATGGTCACCCCAAGCCCGCTGATTTTCTCAGGGTGGTGAAGGAATATGGGGGCGGTGCCGAACTCGCCGGTCATATTCTCGACTGGGATGCAATTTGGAATCATGCTTATCAACAAAATGACGCACTCGACTATGGAATCCATCGCCTGGATTGCACCGAGGATCCCGACCATGATGGTTTTTGGGATGTGACCCTGGAAGTGCGCAGGATAGGCGCATTCAAAGTTCCGGTTGAAATCCTGCTAACGTGGAGTGATGGCAGYGAAGARTTGCTGAATTGGGATGGCCAGGGTGAATGGTGGCGCCACAYCTGGTCSGGTAGTGCGCTCAAACCCAAGTCTGCAGTCTTGGATCCCGAACGTCGCTTGATGTTGGATCGTGATTGGATGAATAATTCCCGTCTTCTCGAAGTCGATAAGCAGCGTGCTTCCCGTCTTGGTCTGCGTGCCCTGCTGTGGGCCCAGCAAGTATTGCATTATTCAGGGGGGATGGGATGAATCCAGACCAACAGGATCCAAATCGTCTTGCAGGTGTAGAAGGCACCACCATGGTGGTAGATGCTCTGCCTACCGATTCCGAACAGATGACTACCAATGCGGTCACTCCGCCAGCAACGGCCCCCCGACCAGCTCCCGGTCCTCACCGGCGTAGCGTAGTTGCACATCTGTTGTCGGGCTTGGGCATGGCATTGGCAAGACCGCGAGTCCTGCTCGCTCTTATTTGTTGCTCCCTGCTGCTTGCCTTGCCAACTGCAGTTACGGTCTACCGCGATGCTCTTGACGGAGTTGCGTTGCTGGTTGAAAACCCGAACGATCAACCCTTCGATTTCTTGTGGGTTGCACCGGATTGGATCTTCGGTGAATGGCAACGCAGCTCGCCCGGTCTGAGCCGGGCACTAGGATCCTCGATAACTCCGAGTATTATTGCTTCTTCCCTGTTCGGGTTATTGGTCTGTGCAGGCTACATGGGAATAGCAGCTTCCCGGCGCCGCGAGCATTCCCTGCTGTCGTTCCTGCGTGAAGGGGGAACCTGGTTTTTCCCCTTCCTGCGCACCTGGCTGTTTGCGTTGCCAATGTTCTTTGCCGTTACCTGGTTGTTCTGGTCGACTCCGGGGGAGTGGTTGATGAAACAACTTCTACCCGAGGGCAAACCGGAGCTGGCTGCTTCCGAGAGCATTGCCCGGTGGGTTAATACCAGTCGTGAAGTGTTCTACCTGTTGTTCCTGCTGATTGTGGAGGTGAGCATCGACCTTGGTCGGGCTGCCATGGTGGTGGGGCGGCGGTCTTCCGCCTTGTTGGCGATTTTGCGGGGCATCGGGCAGTTCATGTTCGAACCGCTCCGTGCGCTCGGCCTGGTTGGATTCGGCTTTGCTCTTGAACTTGCCTGGATTGCCGGCTGTATCGAACTTGCACGCCGCGGACTGGTGCCAATGTGGAGCCTGGCACTGCTGTTGCCGTTTGGAAGATTCTGTTGCCGCGGAGCCCGCTACGCCGGGCTGGTCGGGTTGGTGCGAGAAACCCGTACCAGCTCGCTGGATCTGGTTACTGAGGTTAGTGAGGAGTAGGTTCTGGAACAGTGGTCGATTTGTCGGCTTCCACGACTATCGACCGGAGCGAATCCTTAAAATGTGCCTCCCCAGGAGAGGAAACACATGAGTGATGCAATCAGAGGAGCAGCCGTTTTTGGCCAGTCAGGTGGCCCGACCGTGGTCATTAATCAATCCCTTATCGGAGCGGTTGTGGAGGCCCTCAATTACCCGGACTTGATAACTCGAGTGCTCGGTGCCCGGCATGGGGTTCAGGGAATGATGACTGGTGACCTGCTCGACCTTGGTGCCGAGAGCATGGAACGGCTCGAAGCTGTTGCCCAAGTCCCGGCAGCAGCTCTGGGCTCGGTGCGGATGAAGCCAACTGCGGAGGATGTATCCAAGATGATAGAAACCTTCAAGGCTCATGACATCCGCTATTTCTTTTATATCGGTGGCAATGACACTGCTGAAACGGCTCATATCGTCGATCAGGCATCAGCTGAGCAGGGCTATGAGATGCGCTGTTTCCACATTCCCAAAACCATTGACAACGATTTGTGCATTACCGACCATTGTCCGGGCTATGGTTCCGCGGCCCGTTTTGTCGCCCACGCCTTTCAGGGTGATGACCGCGACAATCGTTCACTGCGTGGAGTGAAAATAAATGTGGTAATGGGGCGCCATGCCGGTTGGCTGACAGCTGCTTCCACCCTTGGTCGGCGTGACCAAAGTGATGGCCCGCATTTGGTCTACCTGCCCGAGCGAGTATTCGATCCCATCCAGTTTGTAATTGATGTGCAGCAGGTATACGAGAAATATGGTCGCTGTGTGGTCGCCGTTTCGGAGGGTATTCACAATGCCGAGGGCAAGCCTTTCCTGCAGGTCTATGCCGAGCAGGCGGGATCCGCGGTGGCCGGCCTAGCCGACAGTCATGGCAATGTCCAGTTGTCCGGAACCGGTGCTTTGGGCGATGCCCTTGCCATCCTGGTCAAGGATGGATTGGGAGATATTCGGGTGCGTGCAGACACTTTCGGTTACTTGCAGCGCTCATTTCCGGCGGATGTTTCGCCGATTGATGCCGGGGAGGCGCGCGAATGCGGAGTTGCCGCGATCCGGGCTGCAATCTCCGGGGATCACCAGTCCGGGTCAATTGCCATGCGCCGAGTGGAAGGTGGCGACTACCGTTGCGAACTTTTTGTGACCCCCTTGCATTCGGTTGCCAAGTTAACCAAGGACATGCCGGAAGATTTCATTGATGGTGACAATGCGGTTTCTTCGGCTTTCCGTGATTATGCCATGCCACTTACCGGCGGGATTCGTCCGATGGCCGATTTGAAAGGCCATTCAGTTTGATCTTCTTCATCCGATTTTTCCCAAACCCAGTTCTCTTTCTTCGCCAAGTTGT
>NVRO01000024.1 GCA_002400895.1 Planctomycetota bacterium | reverse complement strand
ATCAACCCGGCCACCGGCATGCAGCCGTTTCACGCCCGGCGCATCGCCTATGGGCTCGGGCTCGAGGGCGACATGATCCTGCGTCGCAGCGGCGACGAGCCCTTCATCACCGATAACGGACACCTGATTCTCGACGCATCTTTTGGCCGCATTGGCGATCCAGAAGCCTTGTCGCAGGCGCTGTTCGTTTTCTACGATGGCGATCCGCAGGTAGCCCTCGCCGTTTTCGCCGAAGGCCCGGCCTGGCGCGATGTTGACTTCGGCATGTTCGAGCAGGTCGATGCTCACCAGCTGGCTCTTCGTGGCGACGTTGTTCGCCAAGCCTATCGGGAAGCCGATTTCCAACTCGGTCGCTTGTTGGAACGAGTCGATTTCGGCAGCGTAAATCTGGTGGTGGTGTCCGACCACGGGATGGAAGCAGCAACGCGCAGTGGGGGCTTGAAGCACACCATGCGCTTGAATGCCGCTATCTTGGGTGAAGTGCTTGGTCTTGAAAAGGGTCAACTCAACAATGCGGTGGTGGCGAAGCAGTTGATTTTGTCGACCGATGTCGACAACCAGGCCGGAATCGAATCATTGGCGAGGGTGCATGGGTTGTTGTCCCGCTCTCATCTTGAAGGCAGTCCCCTGCAAAAACCCTTTGAGCTTGCTCCCCATGAACCTGGCGATACCAAGATAACCGTGGACTTCAAGCCCGCAATCCTTGGGGACCTGGAAAACAACATTATCCTTAATCAGCAGGTGGTCAGAGTCGGCGACCTGTTCCGCGAAGAAAATCGCACCGGCTCGCATACCCTCAACGGGATAATCTTGATGTTCGGACCGGACATCCAGGCTGGAGCAAGAATCGAAGGGGCAACTATCTACGATCTCGCTCCGACCATGCTGCACTTGATGGGCCTGCAGGTGCCCGAGGAGTTGCCGGGACGGGTGTTGACCGAGGCCATCAGGCCATCGGTATTGGCCGACTTTCCGGTGAGCATGGTGGCTGGAGCCTTGCCGCTGCCGCCGGTGCCGGAGGTATTGGAGGCCAATCCGGACATGCCCGAGGACAACCTGCGGGCGATGGGCTATCTGGAAGAAGACGACGAGTAGCGGGAGTTGACCCCGCTGCCGGGGTCAGAGTCCGATTTTGCGATACTTGCCGGCTCTCGACTCGGGGCCCAATCCTTCTGCTTCGCGCCGCTCGGTCATCCATTCGACGTAGTCGGTGTAGTTGCCGTGGAAAAACTCGATGACCCCGTTGCCTTCGAAGGCCAGAATATGGGTGCAGATTCGGTCGAGGAAATAGCGGTCGTGGCTGACAATGAACATGCATCCGGGATAATGTTCAATCGCCTCTTCCAGTACCCGGGTGGTCGGCAGGTCAAGGTCATTGGTGGGCTCGTCGAGAATGATGAAGTTGCCGCCAACTCGTAACATTTTCGCCAATTGAACCCGGTTGCGTTGGCCGCCGGACAAGTTGCCGACCAGTTTTTCCTGGTCCTTGCCCTTGAAGTTGAACCTTGAGACGTAGGCGCGCGACGGAATCTCGCCACTTCCGAAGGGCAGGAACTCGGCACCATCTGTAATCTCTTCGAATACGCTCTTCTCGTTGCTGAGTTCGCCGCGACTCTGATCGACAAAACAGACCTCAACGGTGTCGCCAAGTTCAATCTTGCCGCTGTCCGCTTCCTCGAGTCCGGACACCATTTTCATCAGGGTGGTTTTGCCGGCGCCATTGGGCCCAATTACTCCAACCAGGGCGGCCGGCGGAAGTTCCAGGGACAACTCATTGAGCAGTACCTGGTCACCATAGGACTTGCAGACCTTGTCCAGTACCAGCACCTTGTTGCCAAGGCGTGGTCCCGGCGGAATCACCAGGTCGATGTTGTCGGGCTTTAACTGACCCTGTGCATCACAAAGTTGTTCATAGCGCTGCAATCTTGCCTTGTTCTTGCGGCCACGTGCCTTGGGAGTTTGCCTTACCCAATCCAGTTCCGACTTGAGACGCTTGCGGCGCTTGTCCTGCTGGCGATCGCTGGTACCGAGTTCGTGCTCTTTGGCTTCGAGATAGCTGGAGTAGTTTCCCTTGTAGGGGGAGGCAACTCCCTTCTCGATCTCGAGCATCCATTCGGCAACATTGTCGAGGAAATAACGGTCGTGAGTAATGACGATTACCAGACCCTGGTATTGCGCCAGGTGGTGTTCCAGCCAGGCGGTAGTGTTGGCGTCGAGGTGGTTGGTAGGCTCGTCCAACAAGAGAATATCGGGTGATTCAATCAGGGTTTTACAAAGCGCGACCCGGCGGGTCTCACCCCCGGACAAAACCCCACATTCCCGATCCATCGGGGGCAAATCGAGAGCAGCGGCACTGATTTCGACCAAACGGTCGACTTCCCACATGTTGTGAGCGTCGATTTCGTTCTGGAGATGYTCGAATTCGGAGCTGAGTTTCTCCAACTTGGCGTCATCKGTGACTTCACCCATCAAGCCGCAAATTTCGTTGTAGCGGTCCAAAATGCCGTGAATGTGGGCGACCGCCTCTCCSAGAATGTCTCTAACCGTTTTTTTCGGGTCGAGGGACGGTTCCTGGGAGACATAGCCCAGAGTCTTGTCGGGCATGTGAATACGCTGACCTTCAAACTCCGAATCGACGCCAGCCAATATCCTCATCAAGGTAGTCTTTCCGGAGCCGTTGGGACCGATTACACCAATCTTGGCATTATCAATAAATGCCAGGTTGACGTTTTTCAGAACCTGGTGTCGATCATAGAACTTGTCGAGTCCGATGACCTGTAGTGCGTATTCGGGTGGTTTTCCGGAGGCCATGACCGCGACATTGTAAACCGCAACCGCACAACTAATCTCGTTCTTTCTCAATCATCTTGCAAAGCCCGTTCGGTCTCTTGTAGCAATTTAAAAATCAAGTCGTCATCGATGACATTACCGCGACCCTCACCGGGGCAGAAGTCGGCAACATCCTTTTCCCAGGTTTGAGGTGACAACAGGTTTTCCTCCCAGAATGGCCAACTGCGGCACTGGGTAGGTTTCGCATCATGGACCTGGCACAGCCCATCCTTCAGGAACACACAGGCGCCATCTACAAAGCGCAAGGAGGTGAGTCCAAAATCAGTCCGCTTGGTATAGCGGCGATTGAATTCCCGTTGATTCACACCCAGGAAAGTAGCCAAGCGTTGGCGCTCACGGCGATTTACCATCACGAACTGGTGCTCCCCCCGACTTTTACAGCATTTGCCACAGGCAGTACATTCAAATGACAGCTGGCCAGACCACCATGGAGGCTTGGAATCCTTGTTTCTTTGGGCGGGCATACGCCTATCTTAATCATTGCTATGGTTGCCTCCCTCCAATTGACAATCGAACGCGATGGCATCAAGCGTGAAGTATCGGTTGATGCTGACCGCGTAATCATCGGTCGTGCGGTTGATTGCGAGGTGTCGATTGAGGATCCACTGGCCTCGCGGCAACACTGTTGTATCGAGCGCCTCGGTGACGAACTGTTTGTGGTCGACCTTGATTCTGCCAACGGAACCTGGCTGGGCAATACCCGGGTTGGCCGGGAGTTGTTCGCTCCCGGGGATCAGATTCGTATTGGTAGCACCATGATCAGTTTGCTTGATCGTCAGAATGCATTTCTGCGCACTGCGGAGGCCACTCAAACCCAACAACAGTCGCGCGAATTGGGCTCACTACGAACGCTACTTTCAGTGTTGCGCAATATTCGCGTGGAGGAGGACGTTGAACGGGCGGCCGGAATGTTGATAGATGCCGCGGTCAGCCTGACTACCGCCGAGCGTGGTTTCGTGTTCCTGGTCGAACAGGGTGAAATCACCCTCGCTATCGGGCGCAACTTCGCCCATGAGTCGGTGCCGGCTCCTGAAAATAAGTTGTCCGCCACCTTGTTGGAGAAAGCGCTCAAGTCGGATCGCCCCTTGATTTTGCGGGATGCTGCCAGCGATGGTGAATTTGCCGGCGTCGCCAGTATCAGCGATCTCGGTCTGCGCTCACTCCTCGCCCTGCCGCTGCGCCACGGCCGCGACGTGTTTGGTTTGCTGGTGGTCGATCACCGTCTCGCCTCCGGCGCCTTCAGTAATGAATCTGTTGAGTTGCTGGGCGGTCTCGCTGATGTCGCCTCGACTGCGATTGGTGCAATCCATGACCGCGCCAAACTGAAATCCTTGCAGCGCTCGCAGGCGCGGTTGAAGCGACGCCTGTCAGGGCGCCGGGCTTCCACTAAGGAGGCGGCAAGCGAAGCGGCTGCAGTAGGCGCGGCCGTGCTCGGCGGCATGATTGGTGGCTCGCCGGTGATGTCCGAACTGTTCCAGCAACTGRAACGCCTGATGGAAACCGATGTGCCGGTTCTGGTGCAGGGGGAGAGCGGMACCGGCAAGGAGTTGGTGGCGCGTGCTTTGCACCACGGTGGCTTGCGTTCCGGCAAGGCCTACGTGGTTGAAAACTGTGGGGCATTACCCGACACCCTGCTCGAGTCCGAACTCTTTGGTCATGTCAAGGGAGCATTTACCGGAGCTATCCATGACAAGGACGGTCGCTTTGTCGAGGCCGATGGCGGCACTCTGTTCCTTGACGAAGTAGGTGCAATGTCAAGCGCCATGCAGCAGCGCTTGCTGCGGGTCTTACAGGAGGGCGAGTTTCGTCCGCTTGGCAGTGACCGTCTCCGCCACGTCAACGTGCGTATTATTGCCGCCACCAACCTCGATTTGCGCCATGAGGTCGATGCCGGGCGTTTCCGCGAGGATCTTTACTATCGTCTCAAGGTTCTGTTGGTGGAAGTCCCTCCGTTGCGTGACCGTTCCGGCGACATTCCCGTCTTATGCCAGCATTTTCTGCGTCGAGAGGCCGCAGAGTCGGGATTCGAACAGCGCCAACTTGGTGGCGGAACCATGGCCGCGCTGGAAGCATCGAGGTGGCCCGGCAATGTCCGCCAACTCGAAAACGAAATGCGTCGCCTCAGCGTGCTGGGTAGCGGGGAAGTTGAGCTCGACGAAATCTCTCCCGAGATTCTTGCCGATGTGCGCAACCGCAAGGTTGAAGCGACGCTCGGCCTGAGCTTGCCGGAACAGGTGGAGAAGCTTGAGCGGGAACTTGTCACCATGGCCCTGGAGCGTTGCGAAGGGAACCAGATACGCGCCGCCGAAGAACTAGGAATCACTCGCTATGCACTCAAGCGGAAATTGCAAAAGTATGCAATCTCTCCGGCGGAGGGTGAGTGAACCAGCTCGAACTCCCCTCCGGCTGGAAGCTGGTGCGGATGCTTGGGCGTTCGCCGATGTCGGAAGTGTTCCTGGTAGAAGACCCGGATGGCGAAAGTCGAGCGCTCAAATTATTGCGACCAAGTGTTGCCAGTGACCCGCGCATTCTGGAGCGGTGGCGTCGCGAAGCTCAACTGTTGGCCGAAATCAGTCACCCCAATCTGGTGCGTTCCCATGGCACCATGAAGGTGGCGAATCGTCCGGGACTATTGCTGGATTACATCGAAGGTCCGACTTTGCGCGACCGTTTACGGGTCGGGAAATTGGAATGGGAGCAAGTGGCACGGATCGGGGTGCAGGTGGCCCGCGCGCTCGAGAAACTGCACCGCCATGGGGCCATTCATCGTGACGTCAAGCCGCACAACATCATCTTGCACCCACGCCGTGGTGCGGTCTTGGCCGACCTCGGATTGGTGCGTCGTGAGGATGACCCCGAATTGACTCGTCAGGGGGCGGCACTTGGTTCACCGGCCTATATGTCACCCGAGCAGGCATTCAATCCCAGCGAGACTGGTCCGGAAGCCGACGTCTTTTCCCTGGCGGCCACATTGCATCATGCGCTTTCCGGAAAACCGCCATTTTTGGGCAAGGGTATTGGTGAGGTGATTCACCGCGTGTTACATGAAGACCCCGAACCATTGCCGGAAGGAGTGCCCGAGTTATTGGTGCAAGTGCTTGGGGTGGGTATGGCCAAGGACCCCGAAGCTCGCTATCAGCGAGCCTTTGACTTTCGCCAGGACCTCGGACGCATCCTCACTGGTGGCAGCCCGCGTTTACTCACTCGTCAACGTCGGCGCCGGCGGATGCGCCTGATTGGTGCTGTAGTCGGGATCTTGGTATTGGTCCCGGGGGTAGTTCTGCTGTCACGGGCTTTGCAATCAGGCTGGCCGCCAGCTGACTCTTCGGTAGAGTCGATTTCGGCCAACTCCAACCAGGTGTCGTCTACCGATTCCGTGGTCACCATGAATGCTGAAGCTGCGGCCGGAGTGCCGGAGTTCACCAAGTGGTTGGTTCCATTTGAAGCACGAGTGAACGCCGATTTGGGTACTGGCGAATTGTCTTCGGCGATGGCGGTGGTCGAAGAATTGGGGATGGTCGCATTGCCACCGCTTGTCGCCGAAGCCTTCGAGTTGCAACGCCGTAGCGCTCACACCCGCTTATTGGAGCTGGTGACTTCCCGCTTCGAACAACTGAGCCGACGCGCCGAGGAACTGATGGCCAGCGAACGCCAGCGTTATCTGCTCGGGATTGAGCAGGGCGGTGAACAACGAAATCTTGCGCAGTGGGCGATAGACGTGCAGCGATTGTGGGTTGCCAGGGGCATCGACCAGCAAGTTCATGATTTCTATCGGCCGCAGGGGCCGTTAGAAAAACTCCGCGACAGCTCGCGGGAACTTTCTGTGCTACGCGCCGAAGCATGGTCTGCGCGGGCAGCGCTGGCAATTCCTGCCAAGCGCGAGCAAGTGGCAAAGTGCTTGCGGCGAACCGATCTAGATGGCGCGCTGGCAATCTGGTCACGGATTGAACCGCAATTATTCGAGTTTTCCTCCGCGGCGCGTTCGGAGGGACTGCGCCTGCAGTTATTGCAACACCTTGACGGCGACTTGGTTTCCAAAGCCTCGGTGTCGGAGCTGGAGGGGATGGTAGCCGCTGAAGCCGACTTGGGTGACTGGCATCTGGCTCAGTTGATGTGGTATCAAGGTTCCAAGTCCGCCGCCGCTGGCTTGATGGAATCCTTGATTGCCGATGATGTTGCTGGCGACATGATGGCAGCGATGTGGGCGAGCGAATGGGCTCAGTACAAGACTTCGGCTATTGTGCCGATGCCCGACCAGCTGGTGCCGGTGACAACTTTGCCTGCAGTAGTAGTGGACCCTGAACCATTGAGCGAGGCCGAAACTCTGGCCTTGTCCTGGTCACGACAAGTACCTGAGGCGGAAGTAAAAATAGTCAACCAGATGGTTCAGGTGTCATGGAGTGCACCTCAACTTGGCGGCAGTCGCAGTTGGGAGAAGAGTTTGGGATGGGAACGTCGCTATTGGGAAGTCGCCGCCTGGGGGATGGAATGGGCGCTTCCTGTCGACGTCGAGCCGCCCCGCCTGGTCGAAGTGATGGGGGAGATCAGTTTCTCAAAAGCTTCCCGGCATGCGGTTCCACGGATGGTGATTGGCAAGTTGGAGCGGGTGGGAGTAGGCATCCGTTCCGGAGCGCGGCAGAGCCTGTTGTGGCAAGATGGCGTATTGAGTTTGGATGGACTGGAAATGGGCCGATTGCCGGCGCAAAACGAAACCCGATTGCAGCTTGAAGCTCACTCCATCAGCGATTTCGTGCCGACCCGCATCTGGTTGCAAGTACGTCCGCGCTAGGCAGTACCAACTCAGTCTGCCGGCAGGCGAAGCTTCGCCAGCGGGCGCAACATCCGCATCCCGATGGCAGTTGCCGCCATCAGGCCGGACATTACCAGGAAAGTATCGGTGCCACCGACATTAATTCTGCTGAGTCCTTCCTTGACCAGGGAAGCCGCCACAATGAAGATCCAGTCAATCATTTGGCTGGCGCCCTGAAGCCGTCCCTTGTCGGTGGCAGCCGGAATCTGCTGGATGATGCTTTTCAGCGGAATCAGATAAAAGCCCATGAAGAAGTTGGACAGCAGCGAACAGCTCCAGATGAACCACGGGTCGTGCGGTCCCAGGGCAATCGCCAGGTAGCCGATTGCCATTGCCGCAGCGCCGCGGGTGGTGAAGGATGGGCGTGGTCGTTCGCGGCACAGATAGCCGGCGACCAAACTGCCGACTCCGATTGAGAGCGAGAGCGAGGCAAGCCCGGCAGTCCACCAACCCTCATGCACCTTGAGGTCGCGAATGCCCACCTCATTCCATGCGAACAAGCCGAGTCCACCGACCAACCAGAAAATTCCATGGCCAATCATCGCCGGGAACAGCCCCGGGGTAACTCGGGCCAGACGAATCGAGTCTCTGAAGCGTCCGAAGGGGTTGAAGCGGATGGTTCGACCCGGGTCGGCAGCCGGGATTGTTTCAATCCGCATTGCTATCAGGGCACCGACTATTGCAATCATGGTAAATACCACCCCGGCAATCCACAGCTCTTCACCAAGAACGGTGCGGAACAAACCGGCGGCGCCGGTACCCAGCAGAATACCCACCATGACCGAGGCCTGCAGGAAGCCATTGGCGCGAGCAATTTTGGTGTTGTCGACCAGTTCGGGAACGATTCCGTATTTGGCGGGGCCGAGAAATGCACTCTGAGTCCCCATCAGGAAAAGTGCCACCAATCCCAGGTTCAGATTTCCTAGCCACAGGGCGTAACTCGCCAGAGCCATGACCCCGGCCTCGACCCATTTGGTGACCACCAACAAGTGCCGTTTACTGACCCGGTCGGCGATGTCCCCGGCCAAGACCAGGAAGAGTAAAAATGGCAGGGCGAAAACCAATCCGGCTCGGGCCTGCGGGTCGCCGCCCAAATCGTTGGCAGCAAGCGCCATCAACAGCACAACTTGCTTGAAGGCGTTGTCATTGAAAACGGTCAGAAACTGAGTACAGATCAGTAGACGGAATGAGCGGGCGAGAACCTCAACTTTCATCTATGGTTCCCAACTTGGTGGTGGCCAGGGTGGAGCAGTTGTGGGGCCAGCCGTGGTCAAGTGCGTCCGCGCGCAAAGTGCTGATAGGCACATGCAAGCGCAGGCAAATGCGCACGTGAGATTCCCATTGGGACCAGCATTCTCCAGCAGCCAAAAGTAACACTGCCAGGCGTTCGCGTTCCTCCAGCGGAAGCAATTCCCGGCACATCACCCGGCCATATGCGTAATCCAGTACCCAGGCGGAGAGTTGCGGGTCCAGTTCGTGCAGGTAGGGGAGGACGTGGGCTGCATCTTCGCCGTATAGTTGTTCAAAGAAGTCGAGTCCGTTTTGATGATTTACCGCGACCTCCTCAGGAGTTTTCAGCGACTCGTTTTCCGGGGCTTGCTGCAGGCAGTCTTTGGCGGCATCAAGTGCCCGAACCATTGCCGGGAAGCCACGGAATAAATGCATGAAGCGAAAGACCTCGCGCACGATTTCAGAGTCGTGGTCGCTGGCAAGCTGTGCGGCGCAAGCAGCTATCCGTTCCTGGTCGTTGGCA
>NVRO01000023.1 GCA_002400895.1 Planctomycetota bacterium | reverse complement strand
AAACCCAAACGGGTAGCGGGGTGCCCCAATAGCGATCGCGCGACAAGGCCCAATCAACATTATTCTCGAGCCACTCGCCAAATCTACCCGCACCGATTTCGGCGGGCGCCCATTGAATCTTGCGATTTTCCTCAATCATCTGGTCCTTATAAGCGGTGGTGCGAATGAACCAGGCCGGCGAAGGCAGGTAAATCAAAGGGGTGTCACAGCGCCAACAGTGCGGATAAGTGTGATGGCACTGGCTCTTCTTCAACAATCGCTTGCGCGCCTTGAGGTCATCACACAAGGTGCGATTGGCATCGCGAAAGAATGTTCCAACGGTGACATCTCCAACTTGACATAGAAATCGCGCTTCTTCACCGACCGCCAACACTGCTTGAATGCCATCCCGCTTGGCAATCCGAAAATCATCTGCCCCGTATGGTGCCAGGTGCACCACACCGGTTCCATCATCGTCGCAAACAAAACTATCAACGCAAACCAGATGCCGCCGGTCCCCTGCATTTACCTCAGTGCCGCCATCAAACTCGAATAACGGCTGATATGACAAACCAGCCAGGTCGATACCCCTGACAGTGTCAACCACTTCCCACTCACCCTCCTCGAACAGGGCACTTGCCTGTGACTCAAGCAACACGAACTTACCGTCTGCGGTTTTAATCACCGCGTACTCGAACTCGGGGTGCACACATACACCCGTGTTCGAGGGCAAGGTCCACGGTGTGGTAGTCCATCCGACCAAAGCAGCTCCGGCCAACTTTCCGGGAGCATCAATCAGCGGGAAACTGACCCATACTGAGGGGTCATCAATATCCTTGTATCCCTGCCCGACTTCATGGCTGGACAAGCCGGTACCGCAGCGTCCACACCAAGGCAAAACTTTATACCCGGGGTAGAGCAGGTCATTGGCCGCGAAGCGCCCCAACAAGAACCAGGCTGACTCGACATAGTTGGAATCAAAGGTTACGTAGGGATTCTCGTAGTCCAACAGGTAACCGATTCGTCGGGATAATTCTTCCCACTCCTTTTTGTAGGTAAATACCGAATCCCGGCAGGCCTTATTGAACGGGCCAATACCGTGCTTCTCGATTTCCGGCTTGCCACTGATGCCCAGTTGCTTCTCGACCTCAAGTTCTACCGGCAGCCCATGGGTATCCCAGCCGGCCTTGCGCAACACCTTGTGCCCTTGCATCGTCTGGAATCGGCAAATTACATCCTTCAAGGTGCGGGCGAGCACATGGTGTATACCAGGACGACCATTGGCCGTGGGTGGCCCCTCATAAAACACGAAAGCATCCGAATCTGCGTGCGCCTTGAGGGTCACGGCGAGCAAGTCCTGCTCATCCCAGAATGCCAAAACCTTCTTCTCGAAGGAATTTACTCCACCCTGAATCTCGGAACTTAAAGGCTCAAACATTTGTTCAGATTGTACGGCCGCCAAGCGTCGATTCGGAATACCAAGGCGATTCAGCCGACATGTATAAATCGATACTCAGTAGTTTGGGAGGCATCGTGGAGTTCGCGAGTTTCGCCGGTCATCTCCCAACCACACTTCTGGTAGAACGAATGCGCTCGTTCAAACCTGGTGTCCGTCCACAACTCCATTCCTTTTCCCAATGAGCGCGCGAAGTCGATAACCAGTAGCTGCAACTTCTGGGCCCAGCCACTACCACGCATCCCGATAGCCAGATACATCTTCTTCAATTCTACAAACTCGCCATGCTCGACAGCGGCCACGGTGCCGACGATTTCACCTCCGTCATCCAGCACCCAAAAACGATCGAAGGAAGATTCCGGAACCCGCAACTCGGGCTCCTCCTCATCCACCAACAAGACATTGGGAGGGTACTCCGCGTAGCAGGCCTCAATCAATGCAATGATTCCCTCACTGTCGGCATTGGCGACCAGGCGCAGAATTGGTTGCTGCATGCCTAGCTGGCGGATGGATGCCAAATCGTCTTCATTTCAACAAATGGCTCAATCCAGTAGGGTGAACAGCATTGGTTGCGGTCGTAAAAATCGACCTTGCTCCGCTTGAGCACATGAACCCGTTTGACATTCTCGGCGACTCCCATCCGCAGCAGTTCCCGCTCCTCAGATTGTTCGCAGACCGCGGAAATAGCATCAATATCACGATGTCCTGCCAGCACCGGGCACAGTTCGGAACGGAACCCGCACAGCAGATTAACCACTCCAGCGGGGACATCTGAAGTTGCACAAACTTCACCAAAGAGAGAGGTCGCCAGCGGGTGTGTTTCAGAACCAATCGCCAACACTACGTTTCCGGCTGCCAACGGCGGCGCCATCAAGGACACTAATCCCAATAATGGCTCATCGTTCGGAGCCACCACCCCGATAACACCGGTGGGCTCAGGAATCGTAAAGTTGTAATAAGGACCGGCAACCGGGTTGGAGTTTCCCAAAACTTGTTGGTATTTGTCCGCCCAGCCGGCAAAGCAAATCAACCGATCGCAGGCTTCAGCCACTTCCTTGCGGGCACGACGTAATCCACCCGGAACGGTGGCGGCAAGCAGGCTGGCTGCCTCCTCTGCCTTGCCTTCGAGGATTTCGGCCATACGGTAAAGAACCTGACCACGGTTGTAGGCACTGCGCTCGGCCCAGGGCACGGCGGCCTTGCGCGCGGCGCCAACCGCGTTCCTCAGATCCTTACGTGAACCACGACAACAGTGGGCCAGAGGATTTCCCGCCTTGTCAGTTACCAGAAAGGAACGGCCCGATTCGGTGCGCGGAAACGCCCCACCGATGAATAGTTTCCAAGTTTTCATTACCGGAAGTCTGCTCGCCATCACATCAACTCCAGATACGCACGCAGACCCTGGCGACCACCTTCCCGCCCGAATCCTGATTCCTTGAAACCTCCGAAGGGTGAACTGGCATCAAATAGGTTGTAACTGTTGCACCACACCACACCCGCCTTGAGTTTGCTGGCTATATCAAACATCTTCGAGCCTTTGTCGGTCCAAATCCCCGCAGCCAGACCATACCTGGTGTTATTGGCGCGCCTGATGACCTCGGCCGGAGTCCTGAAACTCATTACTGCCAGTACTGGTCCGAAGATTTCCTCCCGCGCAATCCGGTGTGAAGGTTGGACACCGGTAAACCAGGTTGGCTTGCACCAGAAGCCGCGTTTTGGAAGACTGGTCGCACCACCCTGATGAAAATTGGCACCCTCCTCCTTTCCGGCCTTGATGTAGGAGCGGATGGTCCTTAACTGCTTGCTGGAATTAATTGCACCGATATCAGTGTTCTTGTCGAGGGGGTCACCAACCCGTAACGACTTCAACCTGATCTCCAGCTTGGCCGTAACCTCATCAAGCACACTCTCCTGCACGAACAACCGCGAACCAGCGCAGCAGACATGCCCCTGGTTGTAGTAGATGCCATTGACTACACCTTCTATTGCCTGGTCGATATCAGCATCGTCAAAAATAATGTTCGGCGACTTGCCGCCGAGCTCAAGGGTCAGACGCTTGTCGGTCCCAGCGACCACCGCCGCTAATTGTTTGCCAACTCTGGTTGAACCAGTGAAAGCAAGCTTGTTGATTCCAGGGTGACCCGCCAGGGCTGCCCCGGTAGAACCGGGACCGGTCACCATGTTTACAACACCTTCAGGAAGGCCGACTTCCTGCAATACCTCAGCCAATCGCAAGGCGGTCAAGGATGTAGTTTCCGCCGGTTTGAGTACAACCGTGTTGCCACAGGCCAGGGCCGGAGCCAGCTTCCACGCGGCCATCATTAGAGGGAAATTCCACGGGATGATTTGACCGCAAACCCCTACCGGCTTGGCGCTCCTCCCGGGGAATGCGTAGTCAAGTTTGTCCGCCCAGCCGGCATGATAGAAGAAATGCTTGGCGGCCTCGGGCACATCAACATCGCGCGACTCCTTGATCGGTTTGCCGCCATCCATGGTCTCAAGAACGGCAAACTCGCGGGATCTCTCCTGCAGGCGACGTGCTATTCGAAACAGATACTTGGCGCGCTCAGTGGGGGCCAAACGCTTCCACTTCGGGAGAGCTGCACGAGCAGCATTAACCGCATCATCGACATCGACGGTATCAGCAACGGCGCAATCGAACAGTTTCTCTTCGGTGGCCGGATTAATGCTCGCCATGGTGGCGCCGTCATGAGCCGGGCGAAATTCTCCATTAATGAAGAGTCCATATTCCGGAGCTATTTCAACCGTAGCGGTTTCCGGTGCGGGAGCGTACTCCCATGCTTTTGCAAACTTTAGTTTCTTGACCATTTCAGGACTCCGAGACGTCGTAGTTGCCGGTGTAAACACCGTCACGCTGCTTGCGAAGTTGCAGCAACACATCATTCAACAGACTACTGGCGCCGAAGCGGAACCAGTCAGGGGAAAGCCAGGCATCGCCCAGGGTCTCCTTTACCATCACCAAATAATGAAGGGCCTCCTTGCTGGTGCGAATGCCACCAGCAGGTTTCATCCCGATCATGACCCCGGTTTCCAGGAAGTGGTCACGGATGGCTTCAAGCATCACCAAGGTCACGCCCATGGTTGCGGCTGGTGAGATCTTGCCGGTACTGGTCTTGATGAAATGGGCGCCAGCTCCGATTGCCAACTCACTCGCCATCCTCACCTTGTCATAGGTCGCCAACTCGCCGGTCTCCAGAATCACCTTGAGATGGGCTTGACCGCAGGCATCTCGAACTGCTCGAATCTCATCGGCAACCACCTGATAGCGTCCGGCCAAAAAATCGCCGCGATTTATCACCATGTCGATTTCATCTGCGCCGGCAGTGACAGCATCGCGTACATCCAATAATTTTGTGTCGAGAGATGATTGCCCACTGGGGAACGCAGTAGCCACACTCGCGACTTTGACCCCGCTACCGGCCAGGGTTTCAACCGCCACACCTACCAGGCGAGGGTAGACACAAACAGCAGCGACAGTACCGAGGTCATCAAAACTCAAATCCGGCTGCATTGCCTTACGGCATATCCCACGAACTGTATCTGGCGAGTCGGCTCCCTCCAGAGTGGTCAGATCAGTCATCGACAATACCATCCGCAAGCCTTGCAGTTTGCTACCACGTTTGAGGGAACGCGTGGTGAATGAGGATGCCCGAGCATCGACGCCAATTTGGTCAACCCGAGTCATGGAGATTCTCTTGGCAAAAACACGGAGAACTACTCGACGAAATTGGAATCGATCTGGAAGCGAGAGAGCCTTCCATCCGAGCCCGAGCGCAATAGCGAGAGGCGCATTCCATAGGTCAGCCCGCTGTCAATCAGAACACGCAGATAATTGGGGTTGGTGATGGTAGTAGGTTGCTTGGCCACCGGAATCTCAACCCACTCTCCTTTTTCATTCAAAGTCTTGAAGGATGGGGACAGTTCGACCAGGGCAAACCGGTGGCGGCGCTCCTGGCCGGTACCGCTGTAGCGAAACTCGCGGTTCACCTGACATAGCCCGTCAATAATGCCGCCGACTTCGCAACTATGCTCCCAGGCGGCACCCGGCTTGATAAGACCAACCGGGCGGGGCACCGACAATCCAAAAGCCAAGGCACAATCGGCCCGTTCCAATCCGTCCTGGCCAAAAAACTCCAGCAAGTCTTGCGGGATACCTTCCGGCAGCAAAACCAATGCCCTGGACACTTTCATCCTTAGTTTGTCGAGACCGCTAAGACGGGTTACGTTTCCTCCGCGATCCAAATCGAAGCGAAGATTGGCCATCCTGAGCCCGGCAGACCAGGCGAACAACAAGGAGCGACAACCGTCGGTGATCTCGCCATCTTCCGGCACCACTTCTCCGTAGGTCTGAAAAATTCCGTCGTGCCACTCGTAGCGGCAGTCATCGGTCTCGAGCCGGAGCATCCAATCGACGAACTTGCCGTCAACCGAGTAGATGCCATCGCGGACATCAAGGCAGCGGAAGCGAAGCTTGTAATTGAAGGTCCAAAGGCTACGCTTCCCATCGGCAGTAATCAGTTCGGATTGGAATTGAACCTGCTGGCGCCACAGCGACCCGGGCTCCAGGCGCAAAGACAAATCCACCTCAGTTGGTAAAAATGAAGCTTCGACAACATTGACTTGAGCAATACCGGAAGTCAAGGGCGCCAAGCTGGCAAGGGCAATCAGAAGGTACTTCTTCATTACGAACACAAGGATTCTAACGCCAAGTACTAAGTGCTCCCTACCTATCTACGGCTCGGAGCAGATTTCGTGGAGAGCATCCGCAAGCCACAGGAAACAAACTGGCCCTGGTCGCAAAACAACAAACCTGCACGGTCATCAACAAGGTAGACAACGGCCCTCTGATTGACATCCCGACCCCAGTCGCTGGCTTCCTGCATGCCCAGTCCATGCAGGCAGAATCCATCCTCGCGCCAGCTGGGCTCGGTTCCGGGCAGGGAAGCTCCCCGAGAAGCACTCCAATCAACCCCGGCAGCCACGATTCTGCGCAACAAGCCTGCATTTGCGCTGCGGTTCCAGTTCATGTCCCGTTCGGATGACGCCGGATTCCAAGCTGTAATCAAGGTAACGCTGCTGGCCAGCGCAAGTTGTTGGGAGGAATCGCCCCCGTCAAGCGCAAACTCGAGCCAACTGCCCAAATGGACGAAGGCATACGCAGAGGCTTGATAGGTCTTCAACCAGGAATCCTGCTGGCCTTCATTTTGGCAATTTGCCCTATTATTCACGCGCTTAGCCCAACGTATTTGCCACCCAAGTATTACCCTATCGAGATGTCCCTGCTGACAGTCTCCTCGCACCCGGTTGTCTTCGACAAACTTGCTCGCCTCCGCGACCAATCTACCGGACCCGATGAATTTCGGCGGTTAATGCGCGGACTATCAACCTTGCTGGGCGCCGAAGCCACCAGTGACCTTCGTTGCGAGGATATCCAAGTTGAAACCCCGCTAACTACTGCAACCGGCCAACGCCTTGCCAACAAGATTGGCCTGGTCCCGGTCTTACGTGCCGGCCTGGGCATGGTAGATGGCCTACTTGAGTTTCTTCCTGAGTCTGAAGTTTGGCATTTGGGCTACTACCGTGACGAACAGACCCTCACTCCGGTGTCCTATTACCAGAAACTCCCTCCCCAACGGCCCATCGAAACCGTCCTGTTGTTGGATCCCATGCTGGCGACTGGAGGAAGTGCGATAGCGGCAATTGACACCCTCAAGCAATGGGGTTCGGAGCGCATCAAGTTTCTTGGCATTATTGGCTCGCCCGAAGGTGCCAAGGCGTTACATACTGCTCATCCTGATGTCGATATTCACCTCTGCTCACTTGATGATTGCCTGAACGAACAGGGCTTCATCCTTCCCGGTTTGGGCGATGCCGGTGACCGCTTGTTCAACACTCCGGCTTAATCTTTCTCCAACACTTACCACCTAAATAAACCAGCTTGCGGCAATGACCGCCCCTCTGCTTGATTTCGACGAGCTAAGTAGCTTTGACCAGGACGAACGCAAGACCGTTCACGACCTGGTTGCGTTAATTACCGAAAGCGACCACTCCAAACGCGACCAACTGCTGGCAATGGTGCAGGACCATGTGTTCCGGGTAGGCAAGGTCGCTTCCGCCCTTGCCAGCTACCCACCGGTCTTCAGCGAGACCCGCTTGGGTGAACGGGAGCGTGGACCGGAAACTCTGGTTGAATTGCTGGTACTTGCCGATGACGCCAGCATCGAGATGTATTTGCCAACCCGGGCGATTGTTGGCCGCTCCCTGGTGATGGCTGAACTCAACTGCTGGCGTCTGTTCAGTTACATCTGCAACGAACTGGGTCTTGATTCCGATCACCCACTTCCCCCTGACATCGATTATTGGATGCACAGTTGCGTTTATACCAGGCTTGCTGAGGACGTCCTTATTTCTCTCTCGATGGATGCGGATGGAGAAATCCACATACGCCGAGCTGCGGTTGACTACTTGTGCAAGTTTTGGGAATCACGACATCTTTATGGTGCCCGCCATTTCTTCCCGATTCTTGCAGCCACTTGGGGAGCACGGCGGCGGATTCGGGTAAGCGTCGGCACCATGCTTGGTGTTTCTGAAATAATGCGACTCTTGCAGTCCGGCTGCGATCCGGAATTCGTGGATTATTTCTCCCGCCCTTCCCTGGACGATGATGAACATCAGGCTTTTCAGGAGTTCCTGATTGGAGTAAGTACGGAAAAAATCCAGTCTTTGGCTCAACTGATGGAACGAGATGGCCGCAAGTCGTTGTCGCCGGAGGAAGCCGGACTTGGCGAACGCGATTCGAGAAAACAAAGTCACGAGTGCGTGCGCTTTTACGAATTCTTTCGTTCACGGTATCTCCAGGCTGCAGCCCGTAGGCTTCGCGAACTGCCTGGCCCCAAAAAGACCGCCGAGGAATACGTACTCGGTTACTTCCTGGACAAGGAGACTTCCGGTGCCTGAACTTCCCGAGGTCGAAACGGTAAGACGTGGCATCAGTCTCCACATAATAGGGTGCCGATTGCGCGGGGCAGTAGTACGTCATCGGCAACTCCGCCTACCACTCGACCAAAAATTGGGGGAAAAGCTCAAGGGCCGCATTGTGAGTGGAGTCGAACGCCGTGCGAAATATCTGTTGATTGGCGTAGAAGGAGGAACTCTGCTGGTGCATCTGGGGATGTCCGGATCGTTGCGTCTGGAAAAGGAAAGTGACCCGATCCGTAAGCATGACCACGTCGACATTCTGCTACCACGCGGGAAGGTTCTGCGTTACCACGACCCGCGCCGCTTCGGTCTGGTTCGATGGCTGACCACTCCACCAGCCAAGCACCGGTTGCTACGCGACCTGGGACCAGAACCGCTGGAGGAAGAATTCTCCGCCGAWACCCTGTTCAGTGCCTCGCGCAAGCGCAARGCCGCAGTCAAAAGTTTTGTCATGGACAGCAAGGTCGTTGTTGGAGTGGGCAACATTTATGCGTCGGAGGCATTGTTCCGCGCCGGGATTCGCCCAACTACTCCTGCCGGCAAGATCAGCAAGCCCAGATACGAAACGCTCACTACCAAAATAAAGGAAGTATTACAGGAGTCGATTGAACGTGGGGGAACCACCCTCCGCGACTTTCGCGGTGTCGGTGGTGAACTTGGCTACTTCGTTCAATCCCTGGAAGTTTACGGTAGGACTGGTGAAGCATGTCGCTGTTGCGGAGCCACCATCAAGACTGCCAATATTGCGCAACGCTCCACCTTTTGGTGTCCCAGATGCCAAAGATGAGTGATGGCTCTTCCTGACAACATCACTCCCCTTGAACTACAAGGGCTATTGGAGCAGGGTACTGAACTCTGCCTGCTGGACGTACGTGAGGAAAATGAGTGGGATATCTGTCATCTGGAAGGAGCAATCCTGGCCCCCCTCTCCAGCTTTGACGAATGGATAGGAGGCATTCTTGAGCGGCAAGAGCCCTTAATCGTGTATTGCCATACCGGAGTGCGTTCATTGCACATTTGCGCGGCTTTAAGGCATTTCGGGGTTAACAAGGCCATCAACCTCATTGGGGGGATAGAGCGCTGGGCTACAGAAATCGCCGATGGAACCCCACGATATTAGGCTAACCATTTAGATTAAAATG
>NVRO01000022.1 GCA_002400895.1 Planctomycetota bacterium | reverse complement strand
GGCGGGCGGCTTGACCACGGTTTACTCCGGTGGTGCAATCGCCAAGCTGGTGCGGGATTCGCTTGATGACGTCTTGATTGCACAAACCAGTTGGGTGACCGTTAATTGGTCATCCTCCAATCCTGGTAACCGCCGCAAGGTACTGGCCGGGCTACGCGGGGCACAGGATTTCTTGCGGGAAATGCGCTACTTCGAGGCCGCCAAAGCAGCTGGCGAAGAGGACTTGGTGGAACCTTCCGACAAGGGTGTGGACAAGAACTATTTGGCACTGCTCGAGCATCAAAAAACAGCTCGTTTCAATGCCAACACGGTAAGTGATTTGCGCTCTCTGTGTGATTTGCTGCAAGATTTTCCGATGCGAGCGGTGGTCTTTGGCGGGCGCGAGGCCTGGACTCTCGCATCCGAGTTGGGTCGTGCCGGGGTGAGCATGGTGCTGACCCCGCGAAATAAAAGTTGGGCCGACCCTGACCTTAACCGGGACAGCGGATGGTCGATTGAAAATGCCGCCAAACTATGGGAGCACGGCGTCGAGTTTGCCTTGGTTCCCGGCCAGACCTACATCAGTACCGGTGGCATTGCCGGACGAGACTTGCTGACCTTGCCCATGGAGGCGGCATTTGCCATTCGCGGTGGTCTTTCTGAAGAGGCAGCTCTGCGCTCCATTACCATCGACGCTGCGCGCATTCTCGGAGTTGGCGAGCGGATTGGTTCGATTGAACCCGGCAAGGATGCCGATTTGATCGTGACCGATTATGAACTATTCGATTACCGCAGTTTTGTGCAGTGGGCAGTGGTCAATGGTCGCCAGGTTTATGACAAGCAAACGGCACCTTATTTTGCCCACATTCGGCCTCGTCCCGAACCCGAAGCCGTAGTGGCGGCGGTGATCGCGGCGATAGAAAACGCCGATGAGATCGGAAAAGATAGTGCTGCCGACGATGAAAACGATGCTACCGAGCATTCGGATTCGCCCGACGCTCCGGTCGATTCGCCGAAATAGTCATTCGTAAATAATGGTGGTGGCGAGTTTTTAAAGAGCTCGTAATAATCAACACTTAGACCATTCCGGTAACCCCTGCTGTGATTGTTGATGACTAATACCAATCTTTCCGCTGGTAAGCGTGCCCCGGCGTTTACTGTTCCCGCTACTGGCGGTGAACGGGTTCGGTTGACCGAGTATCGTGGTTATTGGGTGGTGTTGTTTTTCTACGGCAAGGATGGTGGTGTTCATTGCTCCAAGATCATGAAGGAGTTTTGTGTTCATCACGGTGTACTGACCGATCATGGTGCGATGGTCTTTGGTATTGGTCCGGGAACCACGAATTCCCATGAACAGTTTGCCGATGACTGTGAACTTCCTTTCGACCTGCTTGTCGATCACGATAATGCGGTTGCCCGTAAGTATGGAGTGTGGCGGGAAAAACGCACCCAGGGTCGGAGATACATGGGGCTGGTGAGGTCGACATTCATCATCGACCCTTCCGGCAAGGTCGTACGTATTTTTGATAATGTGCGCACCAAAAACCACGGCAATAAGGTAGTGGAAGCATTGCTGGTGGAGATGGCAAACTAGAGAAAGTGGACACACCCCTTCGCCTGTTGGTGCAAAAGGTGGGCGGTGCGGTAACTGGTTCCGCAGCCCGCAACCTGAAAAAGGAAGAGGCTCATGAAGCATTCACCATGCTTCTGGATGGAGCTGGTGATCCGGTACAGGTTGCCGCTTTTTTGGTTGCCATGCGCTCCAAGGGAATGACCGGTGACGAACTGGTCGGGTTTGCAACGGCGGCCCGCGAACGAATTCCTTTCCCGGTGTTGCCCGATGGCGCAGTGGTGCTTTCGACCGCACGGATGGGCAAATATCTACACCCCGAACTGGGAATGGCCGGGGTGGCAGCCGCTGTTGGTGCCGGGGTGGCGGTACTGGTACAGGCTGCTCCTCACGCACGAGGCTCCGGTGTAACCCTGGGTGATATGTGGCAGCGCATGGTGGGGGACATTTGTACGGACGCGAAAACGGTTGAATCACAGTTCTCAAGCGCCGGCCTTGCTTGCTGGCAACCCACCTGCGGAGATGCCGGCTGGTTACGATTGTTGGAGGTTGAAAACCACCTCGGGCTTCGTTGTGCGCCGGATATCGTTTCCAAGCTGTTGGTGCCGGATGATTCCAGAGTGATGGTGCCTTCGCGGCTGGGGCCGGTGCTTGGTTTGGCCAGTGATGCACTGTGCTCGCTCGGTCACCGTTGGGGCTTGATTTTGCAGGGGTGCGAAGGTTCTCTCGATCCCTACTTGTGTCAACGTACGCGAGGAATGTGGCTTGAGGATGGCAACAAGAGTCCGCTGCGGGAGAGCCCGGAAGATTACGGCATTTTTTGTCCCAATGAACCAGAGCACGGAGTTGTCGACCGCTATGAATCTTCTCATGTTGCGGTAATGAAGGCACTGGCGGGTGTTGATGGACCGGAAATGGATTGCGCTGCGCTGGGAGGCGCTCTCATCATCAGGCTTTCGGGAGTAGTCCCGGACATGGCAACTGCGCTGGGCATGGCTCGTGACTCCCTCGAATCGGGAGCGGCCCATCGCGCAATAAAGGCTTGAACAGCTCGGCTCACATTCCTGGTGCTCAGCGTTACCAACAGGTAACAAATAGCATTAATCAGACCACCGCTACTTGGCATACAAATTGCAATCTAGAATCCACGTCTCTGCAGCAAACTCTTCTGGTTAGCGTTGTCCTTGGCCTGGGCGCGTGCATTAGCACTCCAACTTCGTCCCATGTTCTCAAGGTGAAAGCTGAGGGCTTGCCCCTGGTTCTCAAGATTGCGAATCTGGAGCTCTACTGCGGCGGTCAACCGCAAGGCGAACTCGGCTTCTCCTCGCTGGCAGAGCTCGGAGTGCGCACCGTGGTTAATGTGGGTGGTGCCAGGCCGGACCTGAAGACTGCCGCCAAATTCGGCATTGAATATGTCCACATTCCGATTGGTTATGACGGCATCGATGAGATTTCTGCTGCGGCCCTGCAAAGAGTTGCACGGGATTGTGAATTCCCGGTATACGTTCACTGTTATCACGGACAGCACCGTGGTCCTGCTGCAGCTGCCCTGATTGCCCGTGCCGCTGGTGGGATAGGGCCAGCAGATGCGGTGAAAATAATGGAGGCGGCAGAAACCAATCCCGGTTACAGCGGTCTGTGGCGGGATGTTCGCGAGTGGGTTCCTTTGGATGCAGAGGACTGGTTTCCGGAGCTCGAATCTGTTGCGGTGATTGACGATTTCACTGCGGGTATGGCCGCAGTGGATCGGGTTTGGGACCGGATGAAATTAATTCGTTCTGCACAATGGGGGACACCACCATCGCACCCGGATTTGGTGGCAAGTCTTGAAGCTGACTATCTGGCTGATTTGTTATTCAATACCATTCATAGTGCTTCTACGGAAAACAATAGTGTGTCACGTTTTAACAATCTGGCTTTGGAGTCGATTGAGGCTTCGCGTGAACTGGTTGCCGGCATCAAGGCTGGCAGCAACGATGCTGCTRAAGCCAGCTTTTCCCGTTTGGGTAATGCTTGCACCCAGTGCCATCGCTCCTTCCGTAATTAAAAACCCGCATCCTTGCGAATGCGGGTCACCACCTTAGGAAAATGCCGACTCAATAATCGGCGTATCGTACTCCGCGGACATCGGCGCCCGGAATGTCGACCCAAAGCTCACCAGTAGACGGCTTGTAAATCCATCCAAATCCACCGGTGGGCTTCGGCTCTTGGTCTTCCTCGAGAAAGAAGACGGTGTTCAAGTTGTTGAGCGGGTTGTGGGGGACTGCTTTCAGATAAGGTCCATACCAACGATCTTCGCGCCCGGTAGTACTTTCAAAAGTGGTGCCATCACTACGTGAGCGTCCACTAAGTTGAGCGTCGAATTCAGCAGCGCTCGGGAACTGGCTACCGTCGAGGGAGTTGTGTTCCATGCTGAACTGAAAGACTCCGGTGCGCATCAACCCCAGMYKSTCNTRSACNMTNCCTSGNMCRTGWWKSCGAGSYGGGTACTGGTGGGCAGGGCGATGAAGGCTGAAACCAGCCCGACCGCGATTACCGCGGAGATGCTTTCGAAGATGGGAAGTCGGTGGTTAGTCATTGTTTTTCTCCTGTGAACCTATATCGGTGCATTTAGGACCCTTTCTTGAGCCGCCCGTCTACTTTTTTTATGGTACTCAAGTTCTTTTAGAACAATGCTTTACGTGGTCTTGTCAGCAATTGGTGGGTTGCGATTGCCTTCCCTACCTATTACTGTGCCGCGCCAGACATCGTTCTGACCACCTAATGCAACTCGTAATCGCTGAGAAACCTAGCGTTGCCACCGACCTTGCCAAGGTCCTGCCGGGAAAATTCACCCAGCAGGAAGGCTATTGGGAGGGCTCCGACCACCTTATTACCTGGGCTGTAGGTCATCTTCTTCAGTTGGCCGAGCCGGAGGACTACGATCCCGAGCTAAAAGTTTGGCAGCTAAGTAGCTTGCCGATTATTCCCGATGAGCTGGCCGGTGGATTTAAGCGGCGGCCAAGGAGCGGGCAAACCAAGCAACTGCGATTGATCAAGAAATTGGCAAATCGCAAGGATGTCACCACTTTAGTCAATGCATGTGATGCCGCCCGCGAGGGAGAACTCATTTTCCGTGAGATTGAAGAGTTTGTCGATTCAGGTAAACCGGTAAAGCGACTGTGGTTGCAGTCCATGACTGCCAAGTCAATTGAAAAGGCGTTTGGCGAGTTGCGGCCAGGCAGTGATTTTTCCGGTCTTAGTGATGCCGCTTACAGTCGTTCGGAAGCTGACTGGTTGATTGGCATGAATGCCACTCGTGGAATCACCAAGCGGCTCAAGGGTCGCCGTGAGCGTGGGGTGTGGTCGGCCGGGCGGGTGCAAACACCAACCCTGGCACTACTCGTGCACAAGGAACTATCGGTGTTGGCACATGTGCCAATTCCTTATTGGAAGGTTCAAGCGGTTTTTGAAGCGAACGGACATGACTACAAAGCACAGTACCGCAGTACCCGCTCGGGTAAGGACAGCGAGAAACTATGGGAGCAGGATACGGCCAACCAAATTTCCAAAACTACCAAAGGTGCAACCGGGGAAGTTTCGGAAAAGGTTTCGCAAAGCCAACGTAAACCACCGGCCTTGTTTTCCCTGACAGCGCTTCAAAAGGAAGCGAACAGTCGTTTCGGAATGTCGGCGCGCCGCACCTTGGGCGCTGCCCAGCGTTTGTACGAGGCGCATAAATCCACTACTTATCCGCGTACTGATTTTTCCGCTCTGCCCGATGACTACCGTGAGCATGTGGCAGAAGTGGTTGCCAAGCTGGCAGCAGGCGAACACCTCGACAGTTTGACCGAGTCGGGCAAACTCGGTGGTATTAAGGAAGCTGCCGCACTGCTTCAACGGGATGGCTTGCTTAACCAGAAGCGCAATTTCGACGATGCCAAGGTGCGCGACCACTTTGCAATCATCCCAACTGGGACCATGCCCAGTTCTCCCCTCGGTGGCGACGACGCCAAGATTTTCGAGATGATCATGCGCCGTTTTCTCGCTGCTTTCATGGGGCCAAGCACCTGGGAGCGCGTAGTACGCGAAACCAGGATTGTCGATACTGGCGCACCCAATGGGCATTGGTCCTTCTTTACCGAGTCTTCACGCATTGCTGTTCCCGGATGGCAAGCCGTTGACCGGGTACCCAAGCCCTCCGAATTACTGGGTGAGTTGGGGGTCGCTGGAGGCGAAGTAGTTGGCTGTAAAAACCTTGAAGTCGAGGTTGAAGAGGACCAGACTCGCCCCCCGGCGCGCTATACCGAAGGAAAATTGCTCAAGGCGATGGAAGAGGCCAGCGATCTCGAGCTTGATATTCATGACGACTTCGACGACGAAGATGCCCTCACCGAATTGAAATCCAAGGGCTTGGGAACTCCGGCTACCCGTGCTGACATCATCGAGTCGCTGATTGCCAAGGGCTATGTCGGACGCTCCGGCAAGACTCTGCGTGCTTCGGCCAAGGGGATTACCTTGATTGATTTTCTTGAACGCATTCACGCCGACGATTTGGCCAAGGCTGAACTGACCGCGGAAATGGAGTTTCACCTGCGGCAAGTTGAACAGGGTGCCCGCACCCGCGAGTCCTTTATGCAGGAAGTCACCGACTCGGTGCGGGATCTGGTTGCTCGTTTGAGCTCATTCAATTACGAAGATTTGTACACCGAGGAGAAACCGGTGGGGATTTGCCCGCGTGACGGGTACCCGATTATTGAAGGCCTCAAGGGCTATCGGTGTGCGCGCGTTGCTCGCGGGGACACCTTCGATTTGGCACTCAAGGGGCTGGGCAAGGAATCCAGTGTGCCGATTGCTGAAGCCGCCGAGCAAGTTGGTGCCAAGCTGAGCGCGGCCGATGACATCAGCGAGGTCGAGGTTAATGCCAAGCGGGTCAATGCCACCCTGATAGTCAAGTTTGCCGAAATTGCGGAAGTTCCCATCCTGGAAAAACGCCTCGAGGAACTGCTCGAAGGCGCCGCACCAGCCGGGTCGCTCAAGGATCATGTGATCAAGGTGATTGAACCCGACGCCTGCGCGTTCACCGTGTGGAAGGAGTTCCGTGGTCGCTATATCAATCGTCCGATTGCCGAGAAGCTGATTAGCGAACGTGATTCCGGCCCGATTGAGGGTTTTGTGTCGATGCGTGGAGACTTCTATGCCGGCAAGGTGCTGTTGAATGATGAGTTGAAACTCGAATTCGAAGCGGTCAAGGGTTTCAAGACTGGTGACGACGACAGTGCGGTTGCTCCGGAACTGGTTTCTTTCATCATCGACTCGACGCCTTTTGTGGTTTGCCCCAAGTGTGGCTCACAAGTGGTCGAAACTGCCACTCACTTTGAATGTCAGAAGGATGGGGAGAAGGGATGCGGAGTGATTATTCCGCGTGCCATCTGTAAGCGCGAGATGTCACGAGCTGATCTGGCGACCTACTTCGATCCTGAGCAGGGTCACACCGATTGGATCGAGGATTTCATTTCCCGCAAAGGTCGCCCCTTTACCGCACGCCTGGTGCGACAGGAAAATGGACGTCATACCTTCGAATTCAAGCCGCGAGCGGCCGGCGCCGGCAAGAAGAAGGGTGCCAAGAAGAAAGTCGGCAAGAAGAAGAGCGCCAAGAAGAAAACGGCGACCGAGGATGCCGGCGAATAAAACGCTGCGGATTTCCTTTTGGTCGATTCCACGTACGGTTTCAACGGCTTGCTTGCGTTCCTTTGCCGGGCGCCCTGATTGCACCGGCGTTGATGAGCCTTTTTATGCCTGGTACCTGGCTCAAACCGGCAAGCAACACCCTCTGCGGGATGAGGTGTTGGCGGCACAGGCGCAGGATTGGCGTGAAGTAGTCGAACAAGTTCTGGCTGTTCCTATTTCCACACCACTCCAGTTCGTGAAGCATATGAGCCACCATATGGTCGGTGATATCGGTCTTGATTGGCTCGATTCTTCTGAGCACCGCCATGTTTTCTTGCTCAGGGATCCAAGCGAACAACTGCCCTCAATCCAGCGAGAACTCGGCGACATCAGCATCGTTGATGCTGGTTGGACCCGCCACCATCAGTTGTTTACGGTGCTGCCAAATCCTCTGGTAATTGACTCGCGCGAGCTGTTGGAAAACCCCGAGCGAATGTTGCGCGCCCTTTGTCTGGAGTTGGAAATCGACTTTGACCCGTGCATGATCAAGTGGGAAGCGGGTCGTCATCCAAGTTATGGTGTGTGGGCACCATCCTGGTACCCCGCAGTTGAAAAGAGTACCGGGTTCCAGCCATGGCGCCCCAGGCAGGAAGATTTCCCGGCCGAGCTTGAGCCTTTGCTGGCTGAATGTATGCCGCTTTACGAGGAGATGCGCGCGGTTAGGCTGAAGGCGTGATCGACCACGATGCCCTGCTTGATGCCGCTGCCGCGGTTGCTGCAAATTCCCATTCTCCATATAGCAACTACAAGGTGGGCTCGGCGATTTTGTGTGCCAGTGGCAAGGTWTACTCCGGCACCAATGTCGAAAATTCAAGCTACGGCCTGACTATTTGCGCGGAGCGTGCTGCCGCTTGTCATATGGTTGCAGAAGGTGACGACAGCATTGTGGCAGTCGCAGTTTGGGTTGATGCGACCGAGTTGTCCAGCCCGTGTGGAGCGTGTCGCCAATTCCTGTCCGACCTKGCCGGGGACGACACCGTCGTGATCCTCGGTTGCAGTACCGGTGCGCGGGCGGAGTTCAGTCTGGCTGAACTATTGCCACACCCGTTTTCTTAGGATTTGACGAAGTGCACGTAGCCCCAATGCTGGGGTAGGTGCATGTTGATGGCAAACTGAGGACTCCAGACCCAGTTGTCCTCGGGGGTGTCCGGTGTCTTCTTGTATCTACCGTCAACAATTTCCACCTGCCATTCGACCCGCGAAAAATTGACCCGCCAGATGTCGTCGGGTTTCGGCGGAGAGGGCTTGCCGGCAAACTCAGCCAGCACTACCCAGGGGATGGCCAACTCTACCGACCAGCCATGATCGCGGTCGGTGGGGTCGTTGATGGTCCCGTCTATCCACACCGCCTTTTGCAGACCCGGGATTTCCCATTCATTCACCGGTGGGCCCCCGTTGAGATAAGTTTCCACCAGGCGTAAATCCCATTCGGTATTAAATGCATTGATTTCGATTTCGTAATACTGTCGGCAATCGCCGTCAGGGTCGATGAACACTTCGAAGTCATTGTCGTGGAAAATAACCGAATCGTGTTCGGTCAGAGTAGCCCAGATATCAGGCTCATCCATCCATGCACCAAAGTAAAGGAAGTTCTTATCCCAGCACATCTTGGCGCGAGTTTGGTGGCGGGGGGTCGGCAACTCGGTTCCCTGGATATCAACAAAGAGCGCAGTCCACGGAGCATCCTGCCATGCTTGTTCCTGCAGACGACCATCTATGGTCGGTACTGAAGTGGTGAAGTTGGCGTAATAGCTGAGCGGGTACTTCGTGACTTCATTCGGGGATGCGCAAGCTCCAATTAGCAACAGCAGAATGGTGGTGGTGGATGGTCTTGGCATGGAGGTCACCAGTTCAGTGTATTTACTTGTTAGAATGGAAAAATGCGGACTGCTAATTTTATTCCCCTCGCCCCTTTCGCCCTATTGTTGGGTGTCATGAGTGCGTCCGGCATCAGCACTCATTTCGAAACGGCCGATCGGGCGATGCCGCAGGTTGATGCGGTTCATTTCCCGGAACTGGCAAGCGCGCTCAATAACTGGCCACAGGAGGTGCGCACCGGTGCTATTTATCCCGACTGGGGCTACTTGTTTCCCAAGCATTCCGCTGCCGCCGAAGATGCCCACTGGGCCCCCTTTCACACCATTGCTCTGCAATATCTGCATGACACTTACGGCAATCCATGGACGCCACGTACCGAGCGTTTGTTTGCTTTTATATGTGGCATTGGTGGCCATGGGGCGATGGATGATGTCTGGCATTTTGGTTCACCGCCCGACAATCTTGAACCTATTGGAGGTTCAAGGGGAAAACGAAATGGCGAAGGTCGTACCCAATTCGAAGGTGTCGCCATCCTCCTGCCAGACC
>NVRO01000021.1 GCA_002400895.1 Planctomycetota bacterium | reverse complement strand
GCGGATGCGCTGGACCGGCAAGGTGCCCTTCGATCTGCTTGAAATACAGGCAGTAGCAAACGGATTCATTACCACCTTTACTTCACCGATTAATCCGGATTCGCTGAAATCCGCCGAGTTCAAGGTCAGATCGTGGACCTACCACCAGTGGTCTACCTACGGGTCGCCCCTGGTCGATGAAGCAGAGCATCAAGTGGTGTCAGTCTCAGCTTCGTCCGATGGTCTATCGGTGCACTTGCAATTGAGCGACTTGCGACCGGGTTTCGTCCACGAAATTGCGATTGTCGACCTCGAGTCAAATGATGGTCGGGAACTCCTGCATGACACTGGCTGGTACACCTTATTGGCGATACCAGCGGCGGATTCAACTGGCGAGTGATACCAGCAGCGTTGCCAGGCGATCCGCAGAAGTAAATAGATGGGTATGAGTGGCCGCTCTTGCCGCGAGGGCGCAATCAAGGTGTTCGGAAATGTCATCTATGGCGATGATTGTGCCCGGAGTCGAGTCGAGTTGAGCGCTTGCAAGCTCACCGGCCTTTAGCCACATCGAGGCATCGACCCGCTTTGAATTGACTCCCTCCTGATAGGAGCAAACCGCGTCATGCATTAAATCCGCAAGTCCGAATTGATTGGCGCAAGCGTGTTCACACCACGGGTCGGTGTCGCTCACCACCACCACCGAGGTGTCGGGACGAGCGGCGGCCTGACGTAGCAGCGCAATGGTTGCCTTGTTGGGGGTGAATATGGAGGTCCACAACTGACGCAAGTCGGAGCGGGCTTCCCCAGGTAGTTCGAGCAACTGAAGTGCTGCCGAGGAGAACTCATCCGTTGACAGCACTCCTTGCTCGAAATCCAGGCGCAAGCAGTCGAGTTGTTTCTCCTTCGGCAAGGGAAATGGCCGCGAAAATACTTTCGGGAAACCTTGGTGCAGTCGGGTGCGGTCGAAATCAACCAAGACCATGCCCAAGTCACACAGGATTGCAGTCGGACCAGGGAGCAGGATGGGAGCAAGGTCTTTGGTCATCGCGAGGTTAGATTAGCGTGCCGATGAAACTTACCCGAGAACTCCTCGCCGAACTTCCCAAAAGTGACCTCCACCTGCACCTTGACGGCTCGTTGCGTCCCGCAACTCTGATTGAGCTTGCGCGTGAACGCGGGGTCAAGTTGCCGGCATACTCCGAGCGAGGATTACTCGAGAAGGTTTTTAAACAACACTACCGCAGCCTTGATGAATATCTGCAAGGCTTCGCTCTCACCTGTGCGGTGTTGCAGGATGCCGAAGCACTGGAACGAGCGAGTTATGAATTGTGCGTGGATTGTCAGAACGAGGGAGTTCGCTACATCGAGATTCGCTTTGCGCCTCAGCTTCATGCCAGCCCGAACTTTTCTACCCTCGAAGTGTTGCAGGCTGTTGCCTGCGGTATCGATCGCGCTGAAAGTTTGTTTAACAACCGTCCGGCAGTCGTCAGTGCTGCGGAACCACCATTTCGGGCCGGTATCCTGGTGTGCGCAATGCGCTTTTTTATGCCCAGCTTTTCGCGCAATTATTCGGCAATGTTCGAAGCCTTTCCTGAAATGCCGGAAGAACAGTTGTTCGGCTTGGCCTCTGAAGCCCTGGTGCGGGTTGCACTGCGGGCGCGTGACCAGCATGGTTTGCCGGTTTGTGGGGTGGATCTGGCTGGTAAGGAGGGTGGCTACCCGGCGGCCGACCACCAACGGGCTTACGCTCTGGCCCACCAGGGCTTTCTCGGCAAAACCGTGCATGCCGGTGAAGACTATGGACCGGAATCCATTTTTCAAGCGATTACCGATTGTCATGCCGACCGTATCGGGCATGGCACTTGGCTGTATTCAGTTTCTCATGTGACCGACCCCACAATCAAGCGCAAGCGTGATTACATCAATCGTCTCAGCCATTACATCGCCGACCGTCGCATCACTCTGGAAGTTTGTCTGAGTTCCAACATGCAAACCATTCCGCATTTGCGTTCAATGTCCGACCATCCGTTCGGGAAAATGTTGAAGGCTCGCCTGTCGACTGCCATTTGCACCGACAATCGCCTGATTTCGCGAACCACCGCCACTGATGAATGGGCCAAAGCGGTGTCAGCCTTCAAACTTCGCCCCAAACAGGTATCGGACCTGCTGGTGTATGGCTTCAAGCGAAGTTTCTTTCCGGGGTCCTATGTCGAAAAACGCGCCTTCGTGCGCCAAATACTCGACTATCGCGATGCTGTTTTTGCCCGCCACGGAATAAAAGTTAAAAAATAACCAAACTATTGCCATGAGCGTCGTTGTCCCATTAAAGAACGGATGAATGACTTGAGTACTGCAACTGACGTTGAATTGGTAGAGCAATACCATTTGGGCAACTTTGATGCTTTCGAGGTGCTGGTCGAGCGCTGGCAAACGCCACTGTTGCGCTTTGCTGCTACGCTTCGGCGGAGCCCGGATTTGGCAGAAGACGCGGTACAAGAGACCTTTATGCGGTTTTTACGGGCTGCGCCGAAAAGCGGTAGTTTCGAGTCGCTCGGCCCGTGGTTGTTTCGAGTCTGCCGCAATCATTGTTACGACGTGATGAAAAAAGAAAACCGTGGAGAAGCGCGCGAGGCCGGGGCAGTGGCAATGCCGATGCCTCCTACACCTGATGAATTGGCAGAGGGCACCGAGATCGGTGCCATCATTGGGCGCGAGCTCGACCTCTTGCCGGAAAAAGAGCGCGAGGCCTTGCGCCTCAAGATCCACGGTGGGCTTTGCTACCGAGAAATAGCCGAGGTCCTGGGCGTTGCCCAAGGGACCGTTGGCTGGTTGGTGCATCAGGCAATGGGGCGCCTCAGCAGGCGTCTGGGAGCATTTACCGCGTAGTGCAATATGGAGAAAAAAACATGACCGAGCAAGACATCAACAAGCAATTAACCGATTACCTGATGGGGGAATTGGACCCGGCCAGCTGCAAAGTTCTGGAGGCCGCCCTGGCCGAGGATGCAAATCTGCGCAGCCAGCTGGAGCAACTGAGAGATTTGCGCGAAATGATTGGTGCGGCCGAAACTAAGGCTGACCAACTTAGCCGGGAACGACGAGCAACTCTTTCCGCCGCCGCCGGTTCCCCGTCTCCGGATTCGGGCAACTTTAAGATTCCCCGCAGCGGGCGCTTGTTGCGCTTTCCGACTCGTTTCGGATGGGCTGCAGCAGCGGTAATGGTTGCCGCCGGGATTGCATTGCTCGAGAAAAATACCGAGCTCTTGTCTCCTGCATTCGAATCTGAGACCAGCGCTTCGGCAACGATGATGGGTGGTAAGGAAAAGGATGCGACTAACACCCGGGAGCGGTTATTGGAATCTCGGAGGAGAAGTATGCTGGATAAAACTGCTTCCGAGCCAGGTTTGCGCTCGGAGCTCAGGACTCTGGGCTACATCGGTGCAAATAGCGGAGAGCAGCCAGCGGCTGACCGGCTTGGTGAGTTGCTTGTTGCGAAAGCGCCAAGCGCACCAAGTACGGGTGGATTGTCGGCAACTCCATCTACTCCCGATGGTGGGAGTAGTCCCGCTATCGGAATTGGCGGCGGTGGTGGTGGTCGCTCCGGTGGCAAATACGGTGGCCGTGGTGGTCGCGGAGGTGTCGCTACCAATGGGACAACTTCGCGTGGACTGCTCCAATCCGATGGTGCTCTGCGCCGTCGATATGCTTTTGACAATGTAGCCGTCGACGAAGTCGAGGAGGAATTGGGCCTCGGCGATGAGCTGGTGTTCGACTCCGAGTTTGACTTTAAAGTCCCCCGTTTTTACCTGCGGGACGGCTACGGCCGCAATCACCATGGCCAGGGAGTGATTCGTCACCTTCATCGTCGTCCGCACGAGAGCCCTCGGGACATGTTCTTCCGCTACTACGGAGACAACCCGGCGGTAAGAGCCCGCGAAGATGCACTTTCCACTTTTGCTGCGGATGTGGATACCGCCTCGTGGGCGTTGGCGCGCAATTATTTGGTTAATAACAACGTTCCGGAAAAAGCAGCGATTCGCACCGAGGAGTTTCTGAACTGGTTCGACTTCGAGATGAGCGCTCCAGCTGACCAGGACTTTGCGGTGTACCTCAACTCGGCGCCCTCACGCTATGCCCACCGCCAGGGTGAAGGCGAATATCTGCCGCAGCTGCTCAACATCGGAATCAAGGCCCGTGCAATCGCCGCCGGCAATCGCAAGCCGTTGAATCTGGTCTTCGTGGTCGATCGTTCCGGATCAATGCGCAAGGGAGTGCGCATGGAATTGGTTAAACGCTCGCTCGAGTTGCTGATCGACCAGTTGCGCGATGACGACACCGTCGGCATCGTCAGCTTCGAATCGCATGCTCGCCTTGAGCTGGAACCGACCAGGGGTAGTGAGCGTTGGCGGATTCGGGAGGCAGTGCGGTCGATTGAAATCGGTGGCTCCACCAATGCCGAAGCCGGATTGCTGATGGGCTACGAGCTGGCCGAGAGTGCCTGGCGTGAAGGTGCCGTCAACCGCGTGGTGTTTTGCTCCGACGGGGTCGCCAATACTGGCGAAACCGATCAGCAACGCATCCTTGAAAAGGTGCGTTTCTATGCTGAACGTAAAATCGACTTAACCACCATCGGCGTTGGCATGGGCAACCATAATGACGTGTTTCTGGAGCGATTGGCCGACCATGGCGATGGCTCCTGTCATTACATTGATGATTACGAAGAAGCCAAACACATTCTTGTCGAGCGGTTCATCGGAACCATGCAAACCATTGCTCGCGATGTCAAGATTCAAGTCGAGTTCAATCCCGAGGTAGTGTCTCGTTGGCGCCAAATCGGTTATGAGAACCGTGCGCTCGCCGATCAGGATTTTAGAAATGACGCGGTTGATGCGGGCGAGATTGGGTCCGGCCATGCGGTCAGCGCTCTTTACGAGTTCGACCTCAAAACCTCCGGTGATTTGCCCTGGGTTGTCAAGGTTCGCCTGCGCTGGTTTGCAGATGGCAGCGACCAGGCTTCCGAGCAGGAGTGGGAATTGTCCGCCGCTGATTTGCAAACCGACTGGAGCGAGACTTCCTTCGACTACAAAGTCGCTGCAGTCACCACTCAATTTGCGGAATTCTTGCGYCGTTCCTACTGGGCGCGCGGGGATTCATTCCGGCAGTTGTTGGACGATGCCAGATCCCTGGTGGCGGAGCGGCCGGAAAACTCTCAGGTCCGAGAACTGCACGGGATGATCAAGCGAACCCAAACCCTGGTAAGGCACTTCTTGCAGCCGGACGATGAACTATCGATTTTGATTGAGGAAAGTCGACGACTACGGCTGTTAGAGGCCGAAATCGGGATGCAGACCGAGATTACCAGCGAACTGCACGCCAAACTCGACGAATTGAAGCAGCGCAACCAAAAGTTGGAAGAAGAAATCCGCCGACTGCTTGAATAGGTTATCGGATTACGTCACACTCTGGACAAGTCGGTGMAAGCCCGCCGGCTTGTCCCCTCATGTTGACTCTAGCAACTTTCACTCTCTTCCTTGCAGCGCTTCAACAAGAAGATCCGCAAGCCTCATTTGTTCCTGCCACTGTGGTTGAAGGTGGCGCCGTGGTGCGATCCTTCCACCATGCTGACATGCCGATCCTGGTCGAGTTAAGTGCCGGGAGTCTGGTCAAGGTTGTTGCCAAACGCGAGCCATGGGCGAGGGTGCTAGTGCCGGGTGGATTTACCGTCTGGGTGTGGGCCGACTACCTGGATGTGGAAGGTGATGGGGGCGTTATCAATGCCAGCCATGTGCGGGCGCGCCCGATGCCGTCCACTTCTGCACAGTCGTACCCGGTTGGTCAATTTTCCAAGGGAGATGAAGTCCTGGTGGTGGGCTCGGAGGAAAATTGGTTGCAAGTTCGCGCTCCGGAAACTTTGGGTGCGTGGATTGAACTGAAGTATCTCAACACCATGGAGGAAGTTCCGTCAGAATGGGAAGCCCAATGGGTAGCTGCCCAACCGCAGGTCGAAGATGCCGTGGAAGAAATGGTAGTGGTCTCGACCGGCCCTGCTGGTGAAGCCGCCATTGATGCCGAGCAGGTTCCCGGCGAAACCACTGCAGCCGACATAATGGGTCCGGTTGCACCGGTTCCGGTTGACCTGACCGTCGAGGCCCTGATTGCTGCCGAAGCTTCACTTACTGATTTGGCTGGCGACAATTGGAGTAACGAAGCCGCCGCCCAACTCGAAGCAGTTTTTGGCGCGGTGATGTGGACCAGTAGCGATGTTGATTTGGTCAAGCGTGCTCGACTCGGCCTTGAGCGTTTGGATGCCATCACTCTTCAAACTGCGCAGATGACCGCAACCCCGGCTACTGTGGATTTCTCCACCGAGGTCAAGGCCGCTCCGGCCAGCACTGCCAGAACTTTGGCCTTTCCCCAACCCGAATATGCTCTCGTTGGTCTTCTTGAATACACTCCGGCAGTCTACTCAGCAGTGCCCTACAGCATCAGCACCGGTGACCAAATCGACTCGGTGATGTCACGCGATGGCCGGTTTGATTTGCACGATTTTCTCGGCAAGGAGGTCGCGGTTCGCGGAATCTGGCGCAAGTCGGCGATGAGGCACCATCGCGTGCTTGAGATTGTCTCAATCCGCATTGTGCCGCCTGCCGAGCCGGAGCCGGTCCCTCAGGAGCCTGAGAAGCCAAACGTGGAGGCGGCCCCAGCGATCGAATAGGGGTGTCAGCTGCTCTTGTTGCTGCTGCTGCTTTGCTCGCCTATGTGGCGGGCTATCGCTTTTACAGCGGCTGGTTAGCTCGTAAAGTCTTCAAACTCGACCCACTGGCAATAATGCCGTCTTCAGCCCAGGAGGACGGCATTGATTTTGTTCCCACCCGCCCGCAGGTTCTGTTCGGCCATCATTACGCCAGCATTGCCGGGCTGGCGCCGATGCTGGGACCGGCGGTGGCCGTTTTCTGGGGGTGGTTGCCGGCTTTGTGTTGGGTGGTGTTCGGAGCCATTTTTATTGGTTGTGTGCATGATTTCAGTGCACTGGTGTTGTCGACCCGCCACCAGGCCAAGAGCATCGGCTCGCTGTGCGCGGAAATTCTCGGCAATCGTGCCAAGGCATTATTCCTTGCTCTGATTTTTTTCGGAGTGTCATTGGCGATGGGGGTATTCGTTTATGTCATCTCCTTGTTGTTCTCCTGGGGCGCCGACTTCCAACCCGAACAGTTGGCGGTATCGATTACTTCCTTTCCGCAAGTAGTGATGCCCTCGGCCGGTTTGATGTTGATTGCGCTGCTCGCCGGGTGGTGCCTCTATGTCCGTAAGTTGCCGCTGGTAGCGGTAACCACAGTTGGCTTTTTGTTGTTGTTGGGGCTGATTTGGCTCGGCTTTAAAAATCCCACCGTTGGCTTCAGCCTCGAGCAATGGCCGCAGCAGCAATCCTGGATTTGGATTCTGATGGCTTATGCCTTCGCGGCCTCGGTGCTTCCGGTCTGGTTGTTGTTGCAAGCACGTGATTTCCTCAACTCTCTGTTGTTGATTGCCGGGCTGGTGTTGATGTACGCCGGGTTTTTCATCCAGAATCCGAGCTTCGATGCGCCGGCGATAAATCCTAACCCGGTAGGCGCTCCGCCCCTGCTTCCCTTTGTTTTTATCACCATTGCTTGCGGTGCTGCCAGTGGATTCCATTCACTGGTTTCTTCCGGCACAACTGCCCGTCAGCTGAAATGCGAAACCGATGCTCGACCAATCGGCTATGGGGCGATGCTGGCCGAGTCCTTACTTGCTTTAATCGCGGTTTTGGCTTGCACCACCACCCTCGGTGGAAAGACCGCATGGGCGAATGCCTATGTCAACTGGGCGGCGGTTCAGGGTTTGGGTGCCAAACTTGGCATCTTCATCCGCGGCGCTGCTTCGTTCATTGTCGAACTCGGAATCGACCGGGATCTGGCCGTAACTCTGGTGGCGATGGTGGTGGTTTCTTTTGCCTTGACCACCCTTGATTCCGCCACCCGCTTGCTGCGCTTCAACATCGAGGAGATTGGAGCATCGATAGGCGGTATTGCCACCATTATTTGCAATCGTTTTGTTGCTACCGGTCTGGCCTGTGCGGCGATATTGTTTTTCGCCTTTTATCAGATCGACGGCAAGCCTGCCGGTCTGGTATTGTGGACCCTGTTCGGAGGAACCAATCAATTAATCGCCGGTCTTGCGCTGCTGACCGGCGCTGTTTACCTGAAACAAGCCGGTCGCACTCATTGGCCATTGAGCTTGCCGGCGGCCTATATGTTGGTCAATACGGTGCTTGCTCTGGGTATCAAGGCGTGGGATTTCTACCGCCTCGAACAGACCTTGCTGTTGGTATTGTCGCTAATTCTGCTGGGGATTGCTGGCGGAGTAATTACTACTCTGCAGCGGAGCTGGCGACTCGCGGCGGATAAGCACTAGCGATTCGTTCCCGTAGTTGTGCAAAGCTGTCGGTGGCGATGGCGTCGCGAATCTGTTTCATCAGGGTGATGATGAAATACAGGTTGTGAGTGGCAACCAGTACCAAGGGGTTCAATTCCTTTGCTTTGAAGCCTGCCCGCAGCGCCCCCCTGGAGACTCCCGACAGGCACGAACTACACTCACAGCCGGGTTCAATCGGCCGGTCGTCCTGTTTGAATTTGGCGTTGTGGAGGTGGAGTCGACCAGTTCGAGTCAGGGCGGTGGCGAAGCGCCCCGCACGGGTGGGGAATACGCAATCGAACAAGTCGACACCTCGAGCAACTGCCTCAACCAAATCAAGTGGAGTTCCTACGCCCATCAGATAACGGATTTTTTCCCCGGGAAGGGTGGCGGTTGATGATTCTACTGCGTTCATCATCTGTTGATGTGGTTCGCCTACCGAGACCCCGCCGATGGCAAAGCCGTCAAAGTCCAATTCCATCAAACCGTGCGCACATTGTTCGCGGAGATCTTGAAATACACCACCTTGCACAATGCCGAACAGCGCTTGTCCACTATCTGCACCGCCACGGAGTTGGTGTAAATCGCGTTGTTCGCGGGCCCAGCGCAGAGTCCGCTCCACCGCCGGTTCAACCTGGTCTCGCACCAGTGGTTTTTCGGGGCAGTGGTCGAGAACCATCGCAACATCAGGTGCGAGTTCGACCTGAACCTTGAAAGCCAGTTCCGGAGTCCAATCTATTTCCGAGCCGGTGGCCGGGTCCTTCACCATGACCCCGCCCTCGTGTAGTCGGCACACATCGGACATGGAAAAGACTTGAAAGCCACCCGAATCGGTGAGTACCGGGCCGTCCCATGCAAGCATGCCGTGGACTCCACCGAGGGCACGCACGCTGTCCACCCCGGGGCGAACAAACAGGTGGAAGGCATTGGACAGCATCATCTCAACACCCATCGGACGCAGCCGGTCGGGGCAGACCCCACGCATCATGCCGCGAGTCGCAACCGGCATGAAAGAAGGGGTTTCGACTACGCCATGGGGGGTATGCAAACGACCCAGTCGAGGCCCGGTGGTGGTTCCGGACCGGAGTTCGAAATTAAAGCTCATGAACCGTCAACTTTCAACTTGCGCATGGCTTGCAATGCGGCGCCAGGGTAATAGTGCTGCATGATTTCTGCCACGTCAGCACCACTGGCTGACATCCGCAAGCTTCCAATTTGGCACAGGCCAACCCCATGGCCTCGACCACGGCCACTGATTTGAATACTGCCATCGGCAAGGGCGCGCATGCTCAGCCAATTGGCAGAGGGCAGGTCGAATGCGGCGCGCAGGGTTTCACCCAACAGTTCGCGGGAATTCTGTTCCCCATCAAGTCGCGCGAGCAACAGGCGCCCGCCACGGTCGCGAGAACGAAACT
>NVRO01000020.1 GCA_002400895.1 Planctomycetota bacterium | reverse complement strand
TGCGGCTACAGCCAGTGCTGATTTAACTGACCCAATTGCTGGGGCCGGTAAAGCGGCAGCTCAACGAGCAACCACGAGGATCTGTGCCACCCGGCGCAGATCCTCTTCCTTTTCAGTGCCGTCCAGTGAGAAGCGCAGAATCGAGTTGCGAAGCTGTGGATCCAGATTTATTGCCGCAAGAATCGGAGACTCAGTTGTTCCATGGGCGGAGCAGGCCGAGCCACTGCCGCATTGGATACCGGCCTGGTCGAGACGGTGGAGCAGCGGTTCGGCGATTTCTCCGGGGAAGGCGACTGTCAGGATAGACCCCTGTATCTCTTCGCGTTTTTTCGGTCCAAGCACAATGCAGTCCGGGAAGACGACACGTAATGCGTCCAATAATTGGTCCCGACGCCGGTGATAAAGCTCGCAATCCTGGTGCAAGCGGGCACGGCGGATTTCGGCGGCGGTTGCAAAGGCGGCCAATCCGGATAAATTTTCCGTAGCTGAGCGAAGTCCGCCCTCATGCCCTCCGCCCAGCAAGAATGGTTTGGGGCGCGGCCCTCCGGGTCGCAGAAAAAGGGCGGCGGCACCACGTACCCCGCCAATTTTGTGGGCCGCAACCGCGATTGAATCTGCCGCCAAATCACAAAGATCCTGGTTTACCTTGCCCGCGGCTTGGACCGCGTCAACATGGAAAGCGGCCTGGGGCGCCAGGTTTCTGCACAAGGCGACCAATTCAGCAATTGGGTTGATTCCTCCCAGTTCATTGTTGGCCCACTGCACCGCGACCAGCGCAACATCCTGGTCCAACATCGGCTCCAGCTCGTGGGGGCGCACCACCCCGCCGGGGTCTACTGGCACTAAATCGATGTCAAAGCCCTCCTCCCGCAGGGCCATCGCATTGTCGTGCACCGCAGGGTGCTCAGCGGCACCGATTAACACCCGCCGCGGCCGCCGGCTGTTGGTCCCGCTTGATTCGGTGCCGCCAATGGCTCGGGCCATTCCATTTACGCCCAGGTGGTCGCTCTCGGTGCCGCTGGCAGTCAAAATGACTTCCCAGTCATCGAGACCAAATGCTGTGGCGAGGCGGCCACGCCAATGGCGCAGGCTGGCGGCTGCACTGGTCCCGGGCTGATGCAACGATCCCGGATTGGCAAAATGTTCGCCGGCGACTTTGCAAAATGCCTCCAGCGCCTCCTTCAGGGGAGGAGTGGTTGAGGCATGGTCGAGGTAAAGCGGGGAAGACATGGAGAGAGATTTTAGGATATAGGCATGACCATCACACTGCTCTCCGTGTCACGACTCGAACCCTTGCTTGAGTTCGCCTCCAGCCTCGATTTGAACACCCCGGAATCCGCTTGTGTTGCACTTGAGGGTAAATATCCCCTGCAGGGGGTGTTTGTCAGCCAGTTGCGCATAGATATGGTTGCTGCGCTTGAGGCTGAGGAAATTTGCACAGAAGGAGAGTCGCCCATGAGTTGGTCACGTATTTTTCGGCCCAGCGAGGCATCCTTTGACTTCTCTGCTGACGCTGTCGACATGAGTGGTGCTGGTCCCAAACATGAGCACCCCAATGGCGAAATCGACTTGTGCTTCAAGCTTGAGGGTGAGCCGGATTTCGACGGTAATCCTGAGGGATGGACCGTATATGGAAAGGGTTCAATTCATACTCCAACGGTCAGYAATGGTCGTATGCTCATYCTCTACCTGCTCCCGGGCGGKGCCATTAAGTTCATTCGTGACTGAYYACTGTCGATAARACCCATGAAAATCAAGTTCTTCTCTTTAGCCATAATYCTGGCTATCTTTACTTCCTTCGCTTCGTCTGTTGCATTTGCTCAACAAAATTCCGAGGACGGACGCGGGCAAGGTTTGTTCACCGCCGAATGGCATGCTGCCCGGCGTGCCATCCTGATGGATGAAATCGGCAAGGGCCTGATTGTTTTGCGGGGGGCGGGAACCCAGAACGATTACCGCGAATTTCGTCAGGACAACAACTTTTGGTATTACACCGGCATAACTACGCCTAACGCGGTGTTGATTCTGGCCCCTGAGAGTGGAGAAGAATATCTACTAGTCCCCCCGGTTGATGCGATGAGCGAGCGGTGGAGTGGGGATTTAATCGACCCCGAGGAGGCCGCGGCCATTACCGGCATAAAGCAATGCATGCCCACGGGGAAAAAGTCCCGCACTGTCAACTATGACAATCTTGAAAAGAGTATCACCAAGCTACTGAGGGGATGCAAGGTCAAAACCATTCACGTTCAGGAGCAGCCAGCGGAAAACTGGATGATGAGCCGTGACAATTTAATGTCGGCCGCGAGGTCGCTGATTCGTGACCCTTACGATCAGCGCAAGACTCGCGAAGCCCAGTTTGCAAAGAAGATCAAGGAAAAACACGAATGTGAGGTCAAGGACATTACCGTCACTTTGGATGCCCTGCGGGTGACCAAGACCCCGGAGGAAGTCACCGCAATGCGTCGCGCTTGTGAGGTGTCAGGAGTTGCCCACATCAATATCATGCGTACTGCCCGGGCAGGTGAATACGAATGGCAATTAGCCGCTCGGATGACCGGAGATTTCCTGGAAGAATCAGGATTGGGTGCTGCTTACATGGCGATTGTCGGATCTGGTCTCAACGCCACAGTGCTTCATTACACTGCCAACAACTGCCAGCTCGAGCTTGGCGACACTGTCATGATTGACTATGGTGCGGAGTTCGCCCATTACGTCGCGGACATTTCCCGTACCTTCCCGGTGGCGGACACATTCAGTGATCGCCAACGTGAAATTTATCAAGCGGTTTACGACGCTCAAGAAGCAGCATTCACCGAGTGCAAGCCGGGGTCAAACTTGAATCGGGTTCACAATGCAGCATTCAAGGTGTTGAAAGACCGAGGATTTGGCCCCGACTTCTGGCACGGGACCAGTCATTGGCTGGGCATGGCGACTCATGATGTCGGTAACTTTCGCGCCACCTTTGAGCCGGGCATGGCGTTTACGGTTGAGCCCGGTGTATACCTGCCTGACGAAGGAATAGGGGTGCGGATTGAAGATGTTGTGGTGATTACTGAAAATGGCTATGAGTTAATTTCAGAGTCTATTCCGCGCCACATCGACGAAATCGAGGCTCTACGCGCGATCGCCAATGGGCATAAAGGATAAGTCAGACACATTGCTAGTGCTCGGGTTGCTGGGCTTGTTGCAGCAGATTCTGTTGCCGCTCTCGCCGAGTTCGACTTTTGTTCCCGCCAGCCTTGCCGTTCTCATCTTCGGCAACATGGCGGTTGGCCTTTTGGGGTGGGTGATTTGGAAGTTGATCAGGCTTAAATCACGAGGAAAGGGTCGAGAACAAGCCAACAGTAATGTCGGCCTGGTCAGGGAACATGACCATCGGGAGGTATTAGGCAAACTTCGCAAACCGGCTTGGCTAATGCTCTTGCTGGTGGTTCCCGTCGTCGACTTGTTCACCACCGAGCGTGTGCTGGGCATTGATATCGAGGCTGAGTTTGCAGGACGCCAGGCCAAGACTACTACCACTACGGTTTCTGCGCGCCAGCCGGATGTATACCTGATTTCGGTAGACACCTTCAGGGCAGATGCTGTTGCAGGTAGCGGACAAGCTGCCACACCCAACCTCCTGCGGATGCGTCAAGATGGAGTTTGGGCCGATTACGCCTTGGCGTCAAGCAACCAAACCCTTCCCAGTCATGTCGGGATGCTGGCTGGGGTTGGTGCCGAAGTTCACGGCATGAGTTCCAATCGTGACCAGGTACCAAGGGAGTTGGTGCTACTTGCCCAGACTTTCCGTGGCCGTGGCTACAACACTTGTGGCATTGTTACGAATGGATTACTCGCCGCTTCCAGTGGTCTTAATCGTGGTTTTGAAATCTGGGACGATACCCGGGTGAAGTACGCGGGTGGAGCCCGATTATTTTCCCTTCATCTGGCTTCCCGAAGTGTGTTTGGTCGAGTTTGTTCAATCCTGGGTTTGAGCTCATTGCTGGAACGGGCAACCATGGCGGATCTGTGGGAACTCAAGCAGGAGTCGGTGAAAATTGGCAGCAGCGATTTCGTGGTCGCTCAGGCTCAGCTGGTGCTCGATGTAATGAATCGTGAGCAACGCCCACACTTCATGTTCTTGCACATGATGGATACTCACGCCCCCTATCGTCTGTCCGAACAACTGGGGAGTATGCCTGAACCTTATGAAACGGATGAATCGGGCGGCATCGATACTCCGTTGCTTKCCCGCATAGAGCAAGATTTAGGGTCAAATTCTGATGACGTCCGTACCAATGCCAGACGGGCAGTCAAGTTGGCCAAACGGGCTTATGCTATTGAGGTCACCCGAGTAGACGCTGCAATTGGTCATCTTCGCGCGACCATCGAAGCAAGCGGTCGCCCGTATTTATTGTTGTTTACCAGTGACCATGGAGAACATTTTGGCGAGCACGCATTGATGGAGCATGCAAATTCCATGTATGAACCATTGTTGCGAGTGCCATTCATAATGTGGGGGAGCGAGCTCACCCCGCGCAAAGTTGAACCACCCCATCTGTCACAATTAGCCGGCATCCTTCTCTCCGGAGGGACTGTTTTTTCTCCTCCCGACCAACATCTTGCGCTTGGAGGGAAGCAGGCGGCGATTCGACGTGGTTCCCGAAAGTGGATAGTTCAGTTGGCGGACTCGGGACCTCAGCACCAGGTCATGCTCAACTTGTCCAGAGATAATGGGGAGATTGTCGACCTTGGAGAATCCTTGGCCGGCGAGTTGGTTGGCGAGCTTGAACATCTTCTAGGTGGTATTCTGCACCGCCGCTCATTAGCGGACACCTCCGATTCCGAGGGTCACCTTTCCGCCGAACAGCGCGCGCTGCTGGAATACCTCGGATACCAAGACGAATAGTTTTGAAGCATGTTTTCGCGGCAATCGCCGGTGTCCTCTTCCTGGGGATGCTGAAGGCTCTGATTGGGCTTGAGTGGCCACTGGCTGAGCCGATGTTCCGGGAGCGGCTGTTTGTAGTGCTCCTGGGTAATATTATTGTGGCTGCTACGGTCGGTGTGTTTGCCCATTTCAAGGCTTGGCGGCCAGGAACCGCCTTCCTTATGGGCTCGGCTGTTGCTTTCGCCGGTTTCTTCGGCGACTTCTTGGCGGCATTGGTATTGCTGGCTCTTGGGGCAGTCGTTGCAGTCCGCATCGGCCAGAGGATTTCTCTATCGCACCGTAGCCTCGGCGTGTTGGGTTGCCTGACCTTGTCGGTTCCATTTATTGCCTTGTTGGGCGATCCAATCAACCATTATCTTGAGATCGAACCAGGCCCTCGAATAGAAGTTGCAGATACCTCCGAACCTGTAGGGAAAGGCCCGAGTTTGAATGTCCTGCTGGTGGTTGCCGACACCCTGCGGGCGTCAGCACTGCTCTCTTCCGAGGCGGACACTCCCAATCTTGACCGTTTACGGGGAGCAGGGTTGACTGCTACCAAGCTGAGTTCATCCTGTAATCAGACCATACCCAGCCACCTTTCCTTGCTGACCGGATTGCCTCCTGAAAAGCTTGGTATGCGCGGCAATTTATCGCCTTTCCCAGAAATAGAACTACTCGAACGAGGTGGTTTTGTCAGTTTGGCACAGCGCCTTTCTGCTGCGGGATGGTATTCAGCGGGGATTGCCGCCAATCCGCTACTTTCGATTGAGAGCGATGAATCCCATCTTTCCCCAAGGCATGGGTTTGGTAGTTGGGATGGATTGACTCGCAATGATGACTGGTATGAATATTTGGATTGGGTGCACGGTCACACCTGGCTGGGGTGGCTGATGCCCGAGGGCACTGCACGTAAATCTCTCAACCAGGTATTGCGTCGCCTGCTCTATCCCACTCCGGCCAGATTGCATCGCTTTCATTTTGGTGAGGGTGCTCACACCACCGACCGTGCGATTTCCATACTGGCTGATTTAAAGCAGGCGGAGCAACCATGGTTCCTGTTTGTCAACTACATGGATGTGCATGCTCCTTATCTTCCTGTCTCGGAGCAGGTCGACCCGTTCGTCGAGTTTGATTTACGTACAAGTTTGCGCGCTACGGTTGCCGCCGGCGGCGTCGATGCGGAGAAATCGGCCGAGTTGGAGCGGCTCTATTTGCGAGAGCTTGAAGACCTCGACTTGCAGCTTGGGCGTTTGTTGGTGCAAGTCGAGAAGTCGTTACGCCCGACCTTGTTGGTCTTTACTTCCGATCATGGAGAAATGTTTGGCGAGCATGGGCAGGTCGAGCATGGCGGTTCACTCTTCAATAATGAATTGGCAATACCACTCATTATGGTYGGCCCCGGGGTGCCGGTCGGCGTGGAACATAAKTACTCTGCGGGATTGTCCGATCTAAGCCGTACTATCGCGGAGTTGGCCGGGATTASCACGAGCGGYATGGAGGGGTTGGATTTGMTCGCTCAAACTTCCGATGCTTGGGTTCTTTCGCTCATGCCGGGCGGGTGTTCCTTGCGCCACGGTGACTACAAGGCTCAYTTCGTTTTGGATGACCGCAGTTCCCCGCCAAGAGCGGAGTTGGTGGCTTTATATGATCTCGCTGCCGACCCGGGTGAGGTGGCAAACCTCAGTTCTGAAAAACCGGGTATGGCCCGCGAGTTTCAGGGTCAGATTGAGAGCAGACTCAAGGATGATATTTTTGCCCTGCTGGGCGAACGTGAACTAAGTTGGAATGAACGGCGTATGCTCGARCGCATGGGCTATRTTTATGATTCCGCGGAGGAGTAAAATCACCCCGTGAACACCGAGCCCATAACTGGTACCCCGCACCGTCAATGGTTGTCAGGATTACTGCTGGTGGCGATGGTGTTTGTGTCCTTCTGGTCATCAATAGATAACGGCTGGATTTGGGATGACAACGATTATGTAACTGGCAATGAAATCCTGACCGAGGAGGGTGGTCTTGGCCGGATGTGGCGCGAACGCGACTCTCTGCCGCAGTGGTATCCACTGGTTCACACCACCTTCAGGTGGGAAGTCCAAAACTGGGGAAGCGATGAAGACGGAAATCTCATTCCAAGTGCTTTTCACCTCGGCAACGTAATCCTTCATGCCCTCTGCGCACTGGTCATGTGGAGGTTGCTGCTGAGGATAGGTATCGGTGGCGCATGGTTCCTGGCCGCACTATGGGCCCTACATCCGATYAATGTCGAGTCGGTGGCGTGGGTAACAGAGCGCAAGAATGTGCTTTCAATGTTGATGGCGTTGGGTTCAGCTCATGCTTTCTTTGGCTGGTTTGAGCGCAGGAATGTAATCTCCCTGGTTGCATGTCTCCTGTTGTTTGTGGGAGCACTATTGTCAAAAACCGTGGTTGCCTCCTTGCCGGCGGTTATTGCATTGGTGTTATGGTGGCGTCATGGTCAACTCCAGCTGCGGGATTGGCTACCGTTGGCGCTCATGCTGGCAGTCGGCTCATGGATGGGCTGGCAAACTGCGGYCGACGAGATACGCCATGTTGGCGCTGAAGGCCAGCMATGGGATTTCGGGTTYGTGGARCGCACTCTGRTRGCAGGGCGCATCCTTTGGTTCTATGCCGGCAAGCTGCTGTGGCCCTACCCGTTGGTTTTCATTTATGAGCGCTGGGAAATAGATTCACTTTCGATTGCGCAGTGGGTCTTTCCGATTGCCGCCGTCTTGTTGGTGCTTGGGTGTGCGTGGCTKTGGCGTGCGAAAAAAATGCGTGGCCCRTTGACTGCCGTTCTCATTTATGGTGGCGTTCTGTTTCCGGCATTGGGATATTTGAATGTGTATCCACATCAATATTCTTTTGTTGCCGACCATTTTCAACATCATGCCACCCCGGCGTTGCTGATTCTGTTCGGGACTGCCCTGGTCCGCATGAAGCTTCCCACRGTTGCATGGGGCGTGTTGCTTGCGGTTCTTGGGGCATTGAGTTTCCAGCAAGGYCATGTATATGAAAACGAAGAAACGTTGTGGCTGGATGTTGCCGCAAAAACACCCGGCGCCTCGATTGCCCACAACAATCTGGCAATTATTTATCACCAACGGGGCCAGCTGGAAGAGGCCAAAGAAGAATTCCGGCTTGCCATCAAGTACGACCCTCTCAATGTCCAGGCAATGAACAATCTCGGCCAATTGTTGTTGCACGCCGGCAAGCTTGAAGACGCTCGTGAGCTGTTGGAACATGCTATTGAAGTTCAGCCCATCTATGTCAAGCCTTATGTAAACATGGGCGACTATTGGCGTATACGAGCACAGCAAGAACGTAAAACTGCATTTGCGCTCAAGGCTATCGAATATTACGAACAGGCCAATGAGCGCAACCAGGAAGGCTGGATTCCCCAGGTTTCATTGACTGCTGCTCGGCTACATGCTGCTCTTGGCAATGCGAATGGCACCATCCGTCATTTGGAATATGCCATGCTTGGGCTCAGCACCAGGATGGACGCCACCATTCAGATGATGTGGATGTTGTCAACGCATCCCAAAGCCGAAATCCGTGATGGTAAACGCGCGCTTCAACTCGGCGACAGTTTGCGCGGCCACGCCGACCATGCCCAGTACTACGACGCCCTGGCTGCCGTCTTGGCCGAGAACGGAAAGTTCGACGAGGCAATCAGGGTTGCGCAGCGTGCGGCATTCCGCGCGATGGAATCCAATCAGGACTCTCTCTCCGGTCAAATCCGCGCGCGTTTGGACAAGTACAAGCAAGGGGTTGCGGTGCGCACCAAGGCGGGCCTGCCCTAACTCACCTGGACAACCAGTCCGGCGATGCGTTTACCGAGCAGGCCATTACGTCGATTTTCTGCGGCGTTCACAATCGCCGTCTTCAGCGCCCAGCGTGAGGCCACCACCGTTACCAGTTGTTTGCCTCTGGTGACAGCTGTGTAAAGCAAATTGCGGCGTAGCATCATGTAATGTGAATTGCCGAGCACGATTACAACAGCTGGCGCCTCCGAACCCTGGGAGCGGTGGACGGTCACACACCATGCGCGCATCAAGTCGGTGATTTCTTCGGAGGAATATTCGTGAACGCGGCCTTCGATTTCAATCGTTGCACCACCTCCTTGCAGTGCGGTAACGACTCCGGTGTCACCATTGAACACTTCGCGGTCATAATCATTGCGAACCACCATGACCTTGTCGCCGACTACCAATCCCCGAGAATTATTGTCGGCATCGTCGCTGTCGTCATCTCCATGTGGCTGCGGGTTAAGTCGTGCGCCCAGCCGCTGATTGATGGCGTCGACTCCGAGTGTGCCCTTGTACATCGGCGACAACACCAGGATGTCACGGCGCGGGTCGAGCCCGTATTTTTCGGGGATTCGTTCGCACACTATTTTTTCGACCATTGCCGCCGCCTCTTCGGGATCGTCGCGGTAGGTGGCAAAGAAGTCGCCGCCGGTACCAGTCATGGTGAGGGGGACTTCACCTTCCAGAATGGCGTGAGCTGCCGTGCTGATGCCGGAGCCGAATTCCTGACGGTGAATATGAGCGAGGCGGACAGTCGGAATCTCAGGGGCCGCCACCAAATTACGTAATACCGAGCCGGGTCCTACCGATGGCAATTGGTCAGCATCGCCGACCAGGAGCAGGCGGCAACCATTCGGAATCGCTCGCATCAGAGCATGAGCAAGCGGAAGGTCCATCATCGAGGCTTCGTCCACTACCACCATTGCCGCTTCAATGGGGTTGTTTTCGTCGTGGCGAAACTTACCGCTGTGGGGCTCGAAACCGAGCAGGCGGTGGAGAGTGGAAGAATTTCGGCCGGTTGCTTCTTGCAATCGTTTAGCGGCTCGTCCGGTGGGGCTGGCCAATCTGATTTCACCACCACAGCTGGCCTCAAAAATGTCGAGCAATAGGCGCAAAGT
>NVRO01000019.1:2784-9997 GCA_002400895.1 Planctomycetota bacterium | reverse complement strand
GTGGTCAGACAGGGGATGCCGGCCTGGTAAGACTCACTGCGGATCATGCCGTCATCGTGGCGCGTTACTTTGCCGTGCGGTGAGTTGATAATCAAGTCGACTTCGCGGTTCTTGATCAAGTCAACCACATGAGGGTGACCCTCATGAACCTTGTTGATGCGCTCGCAGGCGATGCCATGACGGCTCAGTGCGAGCCAGGTACCGTCAGTGCTGACGATTTCAAAGCCCATTCCGGTTAAGGCTCGCGCCACCAGCGGAAGTGATCGTTTGTCCGAGTCCTTGACGCTGATGAAAACCCGGCCCTTGATCGGGAGGGTACGCCCGGCGGCGCAACTGGCCTTTGCAAAGGCCATGCCGAAGTCCTGGTGGATACCCATGACTTCTCCGGTTGAGCGCATTTCCGGGCCAAGATCGGCACGCGCGCCGGGGAACTTGGCAAAGGGAAATGCGGGGGCCTTAACCACGATGTTGCCACCGGTGTTGCATTCTTCGACGCCCAGTTCCTGCAAGCTCGATCCGGCCATCACCATGGTGGCAATCCGTGCCAATGGTTGGTTGACTGCCTTGGAAACAAACGGTACCGTCCGCGAGGCGCGCGGGTTTACCTCGAGGACATAAACGCGTTCGCCGCGGACTGCAAACTGGACGTTCATCAAACCGATTACGCCCAGTTCCAACGCCATCTTGCGGGTGGATTCACGGATTTCATTTTCTATATCTTCGCCCAGAGAAGTGGGGGGGATTACGCAGGTCGAATCACCGGAATGAATGCCGGCCTCCTCAATGTGTTCCATAACTGCGCCAATCAGCACTTGCTTGCCGTCGCAGATGCAATCAACGTCGACCTCAAGCGCATCCTCAAGGAAACAATCAATCAGGACCGGGTGCTCGGGAGAAGCTTGCACCGCCTCATTCATGTAGCGGCGCAGGTCCTTTTCGTCATACACGATTTCCATGGCGCGACCGCCAAGCACGTAAGACGGTCGTACCAGCACCGGGTAGCCGATGCCCAGCGCAACCTCCACTGCCTGGTTTTCATTAGTGGCAATCCCATTGTCAGGTGCAAGTAAGCCGAGTTGGTCGAGCATTTTTGAAAACCGACCGCGGTCTTCAGCCCGATCAATCGCGTCGAATGGGGTTCCCCATAAGGGGACGCCTGCATCCAATAACCCCTTGGCCAAGTTGAGCGGGGTTTGTCCACCGAACTGAACGATGACCCCATCCGGTTTTTCACGATGGCAAATAGCCAGTACATCTTCGTGGGTCAGGGGTTCGAAGTAGAGGCGGTCGGAAATGTCAAAGTCGGTAGAGACAGTTTCCGGATTGGAATTGACCATGATTGATTCGATACCGAGCTCGCGCAGGGCCAGGGCTGCGTGCACACAGCAATAGTCAAACTCAATGCCCTGACCTATCCGGTTGGGGCCGCCCCCCAGAATCATTACTTTTTTCCTCTTGGTGGGCGGACACTCATCCGACGAGCAGTCATAGGTCGAGTACAGATACGGCGTTACGGCTTCGAACTCGGCGGCACAGGTGTCCACCAAGCGGTAGCCGGGATGAACCCCCAAGTCGGCACGTCGGGCGCGCACCTCTGCTTGAGTGCTTCCACTGACCTCAGCGAGCCGTTGGTCGGAAAACCCACGGAGTTTTAACTCGCGCATGAAATCAGCGTCGATGTCAGCCAGGCTGGTGCCTTCGAGCGCGGCATCGGTTTTCACCAGGCGTTCAAGGAAACTCAAGAACCAGGGGTCAATGCCGGACAAACGGTGTACTTCGTCAATGCTGTAGTCGGCGCGGAAGGCATCATAAATCGCGAATAAACGACCGGGTGCCGGGCGCGAAATCTTTTGTCGCAATTCCTCCGCGCTGAACTCACGTTTCTTGCCACTGAAACCAATCCGTCCAATCTCCAACCCGCGCAGAGCTTTTTGGAATGACTCTTCGAAGGTGCGACCAATTGCCATGGTTTCACCAACCGACTTCATTTGTATTCCCAGGGTTGAATCCGACAGCGGGAACTTCTCGAAGGCGAAGCGCGGCATTTTGGTAACCACGTAGTCCATCGCGGGCTCGAAGCAGGCCGGTGTCACCTTGGTGATGTCGTTTTGAATCTCGTCAAGGGTGTAGCCAACAGCAAGCTTGGCAGCGAATTTGGCAATCGGGAATCCGGTTGCCTTGGAAGCCAGCGCCGACGAGCGCGATACCCGCGGATTCATTTCAATGACAATCATTTCTCCGTTTTTCGGGTTGAGCGCAAACTGAACATTTGACCCGCCGCATTCAACTCCGATTTCACGCATGATGGCGAAGGCCGCATCCCGCATCTGTTGGTATTCCCGGTCGCTCAGGGTTTGCGCCGGCGCAACCGTAATCGAGTCCCCGGTATGGACGCCCATCGGGTCAAGATTCTCGATTGAACAGATGACCACGCAGTTGTCCTTGCGGTCCCTCATCACTTCGAGCTCAAATTCCTTCCAGCCAATCAGACTCTTCTCGACCAGAACCTCGGTAATCGGCGACAGCCGCAATCCGCGCGAAACGATTTGATCGAATTCCTCGTGGTTCCAGGCAATACCGCCACCGGACCCCCCCATGGTGAAGGCAGGTCGAATCACGCAGGGCAAACCGACCTTGTCAATGGCGGCTTGAGCGTCGGCGAGAGTGTGCGCCGCTTCCGATGTCGCGCTACGTAGACCAATCTTGTCCATCGCCTTGCGAAACTCGTCCCGGTCCTCGGCCTTGTGGATTACCTCGTACGTGGCACCGAGCATTTCCACCCCGAACTTTTCCAGCACCCCCATTTCGTGGAGCGACATCGCAGTATTCAACGCGGTTTGTCCACCCATGGTGGGGAGGATGGCGTCGGGTCGCTCCTGCTCAATAATCTTCGCCACATATTCGGGGGTGATTGGTTCAATAAAAGTACGGTCAGCCATTTCCGGGTCGGTCATGATCGACGCCGGGTTTGAGTTGACCAGCAAAATACGATAGCCCTCCTCTCTCAGCGCCTTTATTGCCTGGGTTCCGGAATAGTCGAACTCGCAGGCCTGGCCGATGATAATCGGCCCTGACCCAATGATGAGGATGGAATTGAGGTCGTTCCTTTTGGGCATCTGCGCCAGAAGATTTGTGTCATTATAGAGCCCTCACGGAGAATTAGAGTTCTCTATGGATGACTTGTGCGGCCACCTTGGGATCGACCCCCTTAAGCAGCAGGCAGCGACCCGGTTCTACCGGTAACACCAGGTCCAGACTTCCCTTACGTGCCTTTTTATCGCGCATCATCAAGGTCTGGAGTTCACCCGGCGAAGGAAGTTTGCCGGGAAACTCACTAGGCAGTTGGAGTTTGGCGGCCAAGCCGCGCACCCGTGGGGCAACCCCGGGCTCGGCAATATCCAATTCTTCGGCCATGCGCATGGCGCAACGGATGCCCAACGCCACTGCCTCCCCGTGGCCAAGTCGACCCTCGGCGGCGGTTTCGAGGGCGTGGCCAAAGGTGTGCCCGAAGTTGAGCAACTTTCGTATTCCCTGTTCTTCGGGGTCTTCTTCAACCACGCGCATCTTGGTACGGCCGCAGTCGGCAGCAATTTCCAGTGATAATTCGCCGGGTTGACGCAATTCCTCGGGGCTTGCATCTTCCAATCTACGCCATGCTTCCTCACCACTGAGGAAGGCAGTTTTTAACACTTCTCCCAATCCTGAATTCCATTCACGGGGCGGTAAGGTTGCCAGCGTGGCGACATCGCACAACACGAACAAGGGGTGGTGAAAGCGCCCGAGCAGGTTCTTGCCTTCCGGCAAGTTCACTGCGGTTTTACCGCCAATTGCGGCATCGGCCATCGCCAGCAAAGTGGTTGGGACTGCGCCCCAGCGAATACCGCGCAACAAGATCGAAGCGGTGAATCCGCCAAGGTCGGTGGTGACCCCACCCCCGACCGCCAGTAGCAACGAGTCACGGTCACAGCCCTCGGTAACAAAGTAACTGGCGACTGCTTCGGCTTGGGCCATGGTCTTGCGGGATTCATCGGCAGCCCAAAGCAAACGATGGGTCGGAGTGCCAAGTTGCTCCAAGGCCTCTTCGACTGCCTGTTCACAAATCGGCCAAGCGGCTTCATCAGCTAACAACAAGATTGAACTGATTGGTGGACCAAAGTCACTGAGTGCGCCTTTGAGCAGGGCTCGCAATACGCCGTTGCCGTAACTGGGATAAATCATCGGGCACCTACTCCATTGTTCTGGTTGTCCCGATTACGTCGGCGTTCGCTCAAGGCAACCGCAGCGGCGCGGGCGCTCTTGCGATCACTCGCTGCTGCCCAGAACATGAAGGCGCCGACCGCCACGCCGATGCCAATAAACCACCAAATCATTTCAGCAACGATTGGTGGAGGAGAGCGGTCGGCTTCGCGATAGCCGCAAACCACGAACACCGGTGCGCGTCGCGGATTGTTCTCGCGGTCGATGTAGCCTTTTAATTGCAGGAAGTAGCCGAAGTACCAGCGTCCTCGGTTGCCGCTGAAGTCCATTTCGTCGGTCCCTACCAATAAAATCGGGTGGTCGCTGAATGCCAGGTTCCCGAGGTAGCCGTACCGTAACCAGGTTGCGCGCAGGGGATTCTCCCCAGCGATTTCTCCCCAGCGATAACTACTGTTGTCGGGAACCCTTCCCGGAACCTGAATCGGTTTGCCCCGGAATAACTCCGGTTCTGCGGCCAGTTGCTTCAGGAAATCCAGATCCATTTCCGGAGCCCGGTCGAAAACTTCCTTGCGCAGGCCGTCATTTCCCTGCATCCATCTGGCATGGCCAAGTAAATGCCAGAGCGCAGCCCCATCCAGGTCCTCGCTCTCACCGAGGCGGTGGTCACGGACGGTGTTCAGCAGCATGAGATCAATACCTTCAATGGCACCGCTTTCGCGCCAGGACGGAACAATTTCCCGCCCGATTAGCAACGGTGCGGTGTATTGCTCGCCACCGATACTCCAGGTGTAATTCTTGAAAAAGAAACCATCGGCACGCACGTAGTTTTCCGCGCCGAATAGGTCATCCGGCACCTTCATCGACACAAACAGCACTTCCTCTCCCTGGTCGGTTCGCAAGCGACACCAGAATTCTTGAGGCGCCCCGGGGCTGCGAGTCGTGATGTCAGTGTCGAGTAACTCGCCGCGTACGCGGAACGCTCTGCCACGATGGTTGGCAGGGTCGCTCTTTAGTAGTGCAAACGGAAGGCCGGGTTCGCCCAAACTACGCAAATGACCTGCGTGCAGTGCCTGGGACATGCGTGCCAGGTGGCGGAAAGGTTCCGGTTCAAGGATCCGTCTTTCCATGTCGCTGTCATCCTTGACCATGACCAGCAAATCCTGCTCAATCGGAGGCAGGGAAATCACACTTTCGATATTGAAATTGTCAGTAGTTTCAGGTTTGTGGTCGCCCTTTGCCTTTCCAATCTGGAAGTAGGCGAACGACACCATTGCCAAGGTTACCGCCAGGAAACCCAGGCGGTTGCGGTCGCGCTTGGCGGTGGCCTGCATCTGTCGCAGGGTGCGGGCGCGGTCATCCTTCATTGCTAAATCTCAAGGGCGGGGTCGTTAAGTAACGATGCTTTACGGTAGGTGCGCGCCGCAGCGACGAAAGCGGAAAACAGTGCGCGGCTGGAGGGGCATTCGGGAGTTTTTTCCGGATGCCATTGCACTCCCATGCAGAAATCCAAATCAGGTCTTTCGATTGCTTCGAGGCAGCCGTCCTCAGACCTGGCAGCGATGGTCAGTGGAGTATTGCAGTCCGCCAGCGCCTGATGATGGTAGGAGAGGATTTCGAAAGCTCCATCACCAACTATTGCGGCCAGCTTGGARTGTGGACTGGCGGTGACCAGGTGCGGGGTGCCTTCGGTGTGTTGATTGGCAGTGCCAAGGTGTTGGATGTAGCCACAGCCATGAAAAAGTCCAAGCATCTGCATACCCAGACAAATTCCCAAAACCGGTTGATTGCGACTGGTCAGCAACTCTGCCAACTTGAGGTTCATGTTTTGTTGGACGGGCGGAACAGGCTTGCAGGTTTCCTCCGGTTGCGGACCACCGAGCAGACTGAGGTCGGCATCATCGCCACCGGTCATCAACACCCCGTCCAGTTTGTTGAGCAACTGTTCGAGTTCGTCGCGGCCGGCATCGGTCGGAATCAGTAGCGGGATTGCCCCGGCTGTGCGCAGACTGTCAGTGTAGGCGGTAAATAGTTGAAAGCGTYGCCTACCCTCGTACCAGGGCGCGTCGAGTAGTTCGATGGTCAGGCCAATCAGTGGGGCGTCGAGATCATCAGGCATGCGCACCTATACTAGGCTCACCTGTGGCGATGCTGAATCTTGGATTGGGACTGGTCGGACTGCTGGTCGGTTCCGAACTCGCGGTGCGCGGCTCGCTCGGTCTGGCACGGCGCTGGGGCTGGCCGGATTGGCTGGCTGGATTGTTGTTGTTGGCGCTCGGAACGTCCTTGCCGGAACTGTTTGTGAGCGTGGCGGCGGCTCCATCTCATCCGCTGGTGGCGCTGGGCACTGTATTTGGGTCAAATGTGTTCAACACCTGCATGGTCTTGGGGGTGGTGTTACTGGCAAGTCGCGGTCTGGGCTTGCCACTACCAAGCAGGCGTACCCCAGGCACTGTTGCCACCTTGATTGCGGCACTGGGGTTATGGGTGCTGATGGCACTTCCMGTCGGTGGTGCCAATCTAATTCCGGATGAAAATCATCTCGAAGCCACCCAACTACCAATCTGGGTTGGACTTTTGTTGTTAATCGCCTATGCACGGGTGGTGCAGCGAGCCCTTGGACATAGGGTGTCAAATACCGAACAGCCGGTTACCGGTGGCAGCCGTTTGGCGGCCATCCTCACGGTGGTCGGCTTTGCGCTGTTGGCAGTATCTTCGAACCTGTTCCTGGATGGCGCGCTCGGCTTGGCAGAGCGTCTTGGTTGGGAGGACGGCTTCACCGGTTATCTGATTGTGGCTGTGGGAACATCCACTCCCGAATTGTTCACCTGTTTRCGGGCGRTGAAACATGGTTCCGCAGGCGCGGTTTACGGGAATCTGCTSGGGTCAAACGCCTTCAATCTGTTGGTAGTCGGAGGGGTCAGCATTGTGGTCGCGGGTGGRATCACAGTGGATGGGGCCACCATCCAGCAAGCCATAATCAACTTTGCCGCCTGTCTGGTGATGATGTGGATGTGGA
>NVRO01000019.1:0-2778 GCA_002400895.1 Planctomycetota bacterium | reverse complement strand
CTTTMCGCGGCGYGGGCCGACCACGGATTCACTCCACGCTGGGCGCACCACTGGTGATTGCCTACTTGCTTTGTGCCTGGTTCCTGCAATAAGCCCTTGTGCTCGTGAGCTCCAGACAATAAAGCCATAGAACACCTAAAATGAAAACCATGTGCGAACAAGAAGAGCTGGTGCTCGACGCCAACCAGATTGCCGAACTGCTGGGCGGGCAGGCGGACAACGCTACCGGCGTAGCTATTACCGCGGTCATGGATGATGCCAATGCCGGAGCGGGCCACGCTTCCTTTATTAACGATGACAAGCTTGATCTGGTCTCCACTTGCCGGGCGGATTTGCTGATTGTCAGCCCGGACGCTGAAGTTGGTAATCGCGCTTGTGTACGTGTCAATAATCCCGGGCTGGCAGCATCTTTTCTGCAACAGCGCTTTTTCCCACGGCGGGTGGCCGAGGCCGGAATTCATTCGAGCGCCGTGGTTGAAGAAGGCGCTCATGTCGACCAGAGTGCAGAAGTTGGCCCATGGTGTGTGATCCATGCCGGTGCGACCATCGGTGCCAACACCATTCTCGCTACCGGAGTGGTGGTCGGGAACGATGCCGACATCGGGAGCGACTGTCATTTACATGAGCGCGTCATTCTTTATCGCGAAGTAGTGGTAGGCGAGGGTTGCGTTATTCATGCCGGTAGCGTGCTCGGTGTCGATGGCTTTGGCTACGAGTGGTCGGGGACCAGACATGAGCACATGCCGCAAACCGGAACGGTGGAAATTGGTGCTGGCTGTGAAATCGGCGCCAACTGCGTGATTGACCGCGCAACATTCGGCATTACCCGTCTCGGTCGCGGCTGCATCCTAGACAACCTGGTGCAGGTCGGGCATAACTGCCAGATTGGTGATTTTGTAGTCTTGTGCGGACAGGTCGGCTTGGCTGGCAGTTCGATTCTGGAAACTGGCGCGGTGATGGGGGGACAATCCGGAGCTGGCGGCCACATCACGATTGGCGCAGGTGCTCAGGTTGGCGGCGGAGCCAAGGTGTTTTCAAATGTCGCGCCCGGCGCCAAGGTCGCTGGTAATCCCGCAATCGACTACATGAAGCATTTGCGTGCCGCTGCGCGGCGCCGCAAATGAATATCAGGCGACCAGCTTGATGTGCAACTGCATCAAGTTCTGGCGATGAAGTTCATCTGAAATAATTGCAAGGCTTCGTCGTAGCATTGCCAGGTGCAATCAGCCAGAAATTCATTGGCGCAGACTTTCACCTTGGGGTCTCTCACCTGAAATGCAAAAGGCCATCCGATTAGCCGCATGTCGCCCAAATCCCTTATTGGCGCAGCACTTGCGCGAACCAGGTCGAAGGGGCGGTCGAGTCCGGTTTCAATCCGTACTCCGCGCAATGCTGCGTGATTCAGATGTTCATCCAGTCTCACAGGATGCACCACCGGGCGCCATACGCCTTCGTGAATCGGGTTTGGCTGCAACAGCAAGTACTCGATTCCCTTGTCTGCCACCCGGAACACGAAGACATTGACCTCATGGCGTAAGCCAAGATCGCCAAAGTCCGCCGGAGTGTATGGGTCTCTCACCTTCATTTCATCGGCTACCTTCCGGTCTGGGCTTGAGTTGGGCGTTACCACCTTCTGAATGAAGCCCAAATAGTCCTAAAATACAACTATGGAGCGTTTGCAGACTCTTTGGCAACAGGTGCTTGCGCGCACCGACTACGAAAAATGTGCGCGCCCCCGTGCCGCCCGCTTCAGTTTGTCGCCAGCTAGTCAATTGTGCGCCAAGCTGGGCGTGGTCAACCCATCGGCGACAGTAGTGCATATTGCCGGTTCCAAGGGAAAAGGCTCAATCGCTCACTTTTGCGAGCGTGGCGCACGCGCCGGCGGGCTAAGAACGGGCTTGTTTACCTCGCCCCATTTGTCGGACTGGCGGGAACGCATTCGCATCAACGGAGAGTTAATCGGGGTAGAAGCGGTAAGTAGTGCACTCGAGCAGGTGCTGGCTTCCAGTTCTGGCGAGGAAACCTTCTTCGATTTGATTACCGCCACCGCTTGCGTCGCCTTTACTGCTGCTGAGTGTGATGTGTGGGTGTTGGAAACCGGTCTCGGTGGACGCTTCGACAGCACCAACGCTATTTCCAGTGACGCTGCAGTGGTTACTTCTCTCGAGTTGGAGCACACCGATGTGCTTGGCGAAACCATCGAACAAATTGCAAGTGAGAAGGCCGGCATTTACAAGGCTGGTGCCCGGTGTTGGACCGGTGTTGCTGCCGACCATCCCGGCCGGGCGGTTCTGGCATCTGCCGCGGCTGCCATCGATACCGAGTTGCGTACCATTCCCGATATTGACTCCGACCCGGCTTCTACCAGCTTTCCCGGAGGATTTCCGTATCGTCAGCCCCACATGCGCGCAAACTTTAAACTTGCCGCTGCAGTGCTTGATGATTTGGGAATCGATACTCAAGCGATGGTGGGTAATTCTCCAAACCCGGCCAACGCGATTAGTTGGCAACTCCCGGGCCGTTTCGAACCGCGTCATCTCCCCGACGGCCGCACCGTTATTTTCGATATCGCTCACAGCGAAGATTCTTTGCGCTCGGTTCTGAGCGCTTATCGTGAACAGTGGCCGCATCAATGCCGTGGCATTTTGCTTGCTCTGCGGGATGACAAGGACGCAGTCAGCTTGGCTGCGGCGCTGGCGGTGGATTTGCCTGCGCCAACAAATACACCCGGCGAGCAAAGCAGGCCTGCGGAGATATGGTTCACGATGCCGGCCGGCG
>NVRO01000018.1 GCA_002400895.1 Planctomycetota bacterium | reverse complement strand
CAGGTCAACTTGGGGAGGTAGTCGACAATCCGCGCAACCAGCAAGTCTTCAAGCGGTCGAAGCGCCTGGCGCCAACCCTCCGCCTCGCTATCACCGCCCCATTCTTCAAGTTCGGCACACAAGCGTAGATACCAGGCCCAACCATACATCCGCTCGAACGACTTGTTGTGGGCAGCCTCAAAATAGAGCAACTCACCAGCCATGGTGGTCTCATTCAAACCGGCACTCAACAACTCGCGAGTACGCACCGCCACTTCCGAGCCCAGCAAATCAAGGCGCAGCAGTCGCACCAGCATCCAATGACCATGCACCGCCGAATGCCAATCAAAACTGCCGTAAAAGGCCGGATGCATGACCCGTGGAGTGCGCGCCCAAGTAGCATCAGCTTGAACTTCAGACGGTTTATTGGGAAATTCGCGGACGACTCCGGCGAGAGCCAATTCAGCAAATGCGTCGGCGCTAGCCTGATTGATACTGGTCATGTTCAAGTTGGCGGCATCCAGGCCGCTGGGGAGGGATTCGTCGGCAGTGACGAGTTCCGCACTGGTGCAGGAGTAGAGAGCAAAAACGACAACGGCTGGAAGAACAGGTCTCACTGGTTTTTTTCGAACGGGTCCCACACTATTCCGTGAAGACCTTTCTGATTCTGGAGTTTGCGCAGCACCATCAGCTCATCGCAGCCATCACCATCGAAATCCTTGACCGCCATTGTTTGGGGCCGTTCACGCCGTGGTTCCGGCGCTTTACGAGTGACGTCGGGGGTGCGACCATCGGCCAGGGAGGCAAGCAGGCTGGTGCGTCCCATCACCCATTTGCCGATGGCCYGAATGTCCAGCTCAACCTTATTGGGTGCGGCCAGTGCGCGCTTCAGGACTTGATTGGCCAACCCGGACAATTCACTTTCATCCGCAACCACCCCCAGCCACACTTTCAAGCCACCGAAAGGATTCATTGCCACCAAATCGGTGGCGACACCATCACCGTCAAAGTCGGCAGTGCGATAAACCGAATGCCGCACTTCTTCGCCGTCATCCTTGYCCGCTGCCAATTCGAGCAGACTCGGCAGCTTGATTTCTACCGATTTACTCTGCTTCATCGGTCGGTGTTGGAAGCGACCATCACCCTTGCCCTGATAGGCAAGAATGTCGAACTCGATGCTCACATCAACGAACAGGAAGGAGAAAATACGYGCCAAGGAGATGTCTTCTATGCGCAAGAGCACCAGGTCAGGAACATCGTCGGCATCTATCTGCATTGCAGTGACCAACAAAACGTTGCCGCGGGTCGACATTTGATCCCGTGGACGTCGYAAATCGAGGCCATCTTTTCCGCCCATATAGATAATAATTGTACCGCCGGCAAACACGATCAAATCAAGTGCACCATCACCGTTCAAGTCCACCCACTCTTCTCGCACCACGTAGCGGGCAAGTCCGGCGATATTACCGGGGTCGAATTTCAATTCCGGAACATGGTTCTTAAACTTCGACAAATCGACAGTTGCGGTGGGTTCATTGGGCAATCCATCGACGGTACTGATGTACTGGCTAACCATTTCATCCCCGCTCACCAGCAAGTCGGGAAGTCCATCGCCACTAATATCACTCATTGCTATCGTCGGGATGGTCATGCGACGCTCAAGTTTGCCCAGCAGACTATTGCGATTCAAAATTGGGACTTCAAGGGCAAGCTGCGAAGCCACTGTTAATAACGGACCGCGCTTGAAGCCATTGGCTGCTTGCGCATCGCCAAACCATAACTCAACTTTTTCACCCACCGGTACCACCAGGTCGAGCCGTCCATCACCATCGATATCGCGCACGAAAGAGGCCGGCCACAAGCCACGTGGCACCCCATTACGCCCACCCAGGCCGTCGAGCACCACTTCCCAACTCAATGCCGGAGGCTGCGCATCGAACACCAACCTTTCCAACCGTTGGCCGTCCACCAGGGACAGAAAGTCATCCCGACCATCATGGTCATAATCGGCAACTGTCCACAAAATCGATTGCCCGGAGAAAGTCCGCGACAGACCACCAGCCGGGGTCGGCAGATACAACTCTCCGGTGCGGACTTCTACCAGCGAGCATYCTTGCAACTGGGGGAAATCTACCAACGCCAGATGCTTTGGTTGGATTGGGAGTTCAAAACTGAAACTGGAACCTTCAGCAAGCCCCTGGCCAGCGGGGATTCCAACTACTTGCAAGCAGGCAAGCAATAGCAAACTCATTGCCGCCCCCTGGTCACATAGATATCCACACCACCTTTACGCAGCAGTAATAAATCGCCAAAGCCATCACCATTGAGGTCTTTTACCTGAACTACCGAGGCCAGGACATTGGTCGGGATAGTGAAATCAGGATTGCGCGAAAAGCGCAAGGATTGGCCRGTGCCGCCAAGAGCACGCATTTCAAGATTGCCGGCGCTGTCGGATTCCAACAAATCAACCCTGCTGTCACCACTTAAATCTGCGCTCAATGCCGGGACCAGACTGAACGCAGTGAAGTTGGAGGTGGGGTAATCACGCTCCCACCTGATTACCGCCCGCTCATCGTGTCCCCCGGCCGGAGAAGCACGGTAAGCACTGACAACATGGCGAATGTCCACTCCACCCATGCCAAGCTGCTTGAGCTTGAGCTCCCAGGAGCTGACCGCCAGATCGGGAGCGCCACCATCTCCGTCGAGTTCACACAGCGAGGCGCTCGACCAGGCGGCCTCAATGGCGACCAGGGTGTCGGGTCGGGCAAAGGGAAGGTCCTTGGTCAGGGCATCGAGGAACAGCAGGTGTTGCCATTCGGCATCAATCAGACCGTCGTTCTTGCGGGTCAGCAAGATGTCTGCTGCAGCCCCACCGCCAGCGTCAACCAGTTGCAGCTCCGCCACCTCCCATTCTCCGACCTCACCGTAGCCACTGCTGAAGTCAGCTTCGGGGGCCAGCAGCGGATCCCCCCCTTCCCGGTTGTAATGCACCAAAAGCTTTTTCGCTCTGGTGTATAGCAAGTCCAGACGTCCATCACCGTTGGCGTCTCCCAATATTGGCATGGGCAGGCTTTCGGAAACGAACAATATCGGCGGCGAGTCAAATACCCCGGGGTCACGGTTGGGAATAATCAAGTCCGACAAGGGTTGGCTGCTGGCAGTCATATTGATTACCCCGCCAATGGATGCCGAAGCACTCGGCCGGCGCCGCAAATCGGTGCGCAGTGGAATCTCCGCCAACTGACGGCCATCCGCAGACACCACCAAATATCCGGTCCAGGTAGCCAATACGATGTCATCGAGGCCATCGCCATCCAAATCACCGATTACCGGCCACAACGGCAGTTGGCTGGAAGACGCCAAATCCAGAAACAACTCGCCACTGGCAACTTTCCTTATTCCCGCATAAGAAGTCTTGCGTGGCGACAACACAAAAGCTGCGCTCCGCGTTTGTGCCATTATTTCCACTCCTGGTTGCTCGAGATCGAACTCCCCCACTCCCCAGGCAATAATGTCCTTCTTGATGGTGAGAACATTGTCCGGAGTCGCCCGGAAAGATCCGTCCGGAAGCAAACGGTGATAACGCCATTCACGACCACCATCAGCGCTGGGCACGGCGAATAACAAATCGAGGAATCCATCTCCATCCACATCGCAAAACTCCCACGACAAGGGGATTTCCGGCAGGGGGATAACAGAGTGAACGTGAGTTGCCTGAACTGCCAACAACAAAGTTGCAACAATCATGGTGACAGATTGCTGTCCAGGGTCGCGACTCCGGTCTTCCAGGAGAAGAAAGTCAAAATGGTGTACTCGACCTCAGAACCCTGACTTTCGCGCTTGAACAATGAAATGAGTAACAAGTCACCAATCATCAAAAACTCACTGTCCTGGTCAACGTCGTACTCCCAATACCACAGTGGCCATAAGGAATGCTTGACTAAACGACGACCCGGTGACCAGGCCTTGACGGCAAGTTCAATCCGCTCTCCAGCTCTGGAAATCCCCAGTTTGAATGAAGCTCCGGGGCGCAGTTCGCTGCGCAACCAGCGCACCAGTTCCTCCGCCGACATCCCGACATCCTGACCATTGAGTGCCACCACCGTATCGCCAACTTGTCCACCGGCTGCCAGTAAGGGGCTGTCCGGGTTGAGATGAGCGATTACCGGCCCGCCGCCGGGACCATCCTCGTCGCCATAGGCAGCCCGGGTAAGAATGCGGTCGACGAAATACAGGGTGCGCTGAATGGTGGCAATGTCTCTTACCACCAGGTCGGCGCTGGTGACGAACACCCGACTGCCGCGCTCCAACTTCAACTCGGCGCTGCGCGCAACCACCACCCCACGCAACCAGGACTTGAGGCGACCGGGGTCATCAATACGCTCACCGTCAAGTGCCAACAAGACATCCCCGACCAAGCAGCCGGCAGCGGCCGCAGGCGATGATTCTGCCACTACAAGAATGCGTACCCCCGGACGCTGTTCCAGGTTTTCGAGAGAATCAGATTCGTTCGGAGCAACCTCAATACCAAGCTCGGCATGAGCCGGCGGCGGCGGAGCGGATTTGCCCTCCAGCGCCAACAAGCCCGCGGGAACAGGAATCGGCTCCCACACCGCGCAGGCTGGAAGTGACAGTAAAAGTAGCGTCAAGACTCGATGCATCACTGCAGTTTATATACGCTTACGGTGAAAACACCAAAGAGTGATGCTCACGAACACCCCGACCGCCGCAAAGTTACCGAATCGAGCTGCGACAAATGCCCGATCGGGAAGTGGTGGGACATCTGAAAAACCATCCGAGTAGTGAGTTGCCAGCTTGAGACTTGAATCACTGCCCATTCCGGGAAGCCAGTCAGCGAAGCACCACCAGGCGCGGTCGCCCAACTCGGGCGCCAGGAACACTCCGAACACCAGCACCGCGCCGAGCGCCAGACCAGAAGCCAGTGCCCCGGTGGGCAACAACAAGCTGACCATAAATGCGAATAGTCCGAGCACCACCAAAGGCAACAGAGCCTGCCACAGCGCAGCAATTATTCCCCCACTGATGTCCTCCTCGGTAGCAATCAGAATCGGCACGAAGGGATAGTACTGGTCGGGAATCAGGAAGTCGGAGTCGTTATCGAGCTCGACCGCAACTTGATCCGCGCGCAAATCGTTTTCCTCCAGCCACGCGCGGAAAGCCTGTTGTCCTTCCGGATCCGGGTCCAACATCACCGGGTCGGTAACAACATGACCAGCGTCGAAGAAAATAGCCCCCGCACTGGCCGCCGCAACCACCGCGACCAGGGACAACATCAATGGCAGGATGGCAGCACAAAGCACCCGTGAAAGCACGAAGGAGCTCCGTGAAATTCCTCTGCAAAGCGGGTCACGCACCGCTCCAAGTCGGATTTCGCGGGGCAAGGCACCACCAATGATTACCAGCACCGCAAGCTCGACAATGGTGAATCCGAAGCCGAGTGCCTGGCCGAAGCGGGGCCAAAAGTTGTAGTGATTGGATGCCAAGTCATCCATCCCACCGGTGCTCAGACCAAGCGCCAACCATGCCCACAACATGCGGGCAAACACTGCCGCCACAATCAATACCGCAGTCACCCGTAAATTACGGCGACGCCCCATCGCCCATAATTCAGCGCGCAGAGAATTCCAGAATCCGCTCATGAGGCTTCCCCCACCGCTTCAAAAAAGACATCCATCAAACTTGCGTGGCACGGATTGAACTGGTCAAGGCCAATATCCGCCGCAGCCATGGAAGCACATAATGCCACCAAGTCAACGTCTTCATGCAAGCGCGCGTGCAACCGACCGGAGCCTGTTTCTTCGGCCTTGCGTACCAGTGGGTTGGTGCTCAGCAGCTCCAGTGCCCGCTGCGAATCAGCACAGTGAATGTCGAGAGTGTCGCCAGCGGCAGCAATCAAATCTCTGGTATCACCTTCGAGAATGCAACGACCCTGTTCAATCATGCCCACGCGGTTGCAGACATCCTGCACTTCCCGCAGATGATGGCTGCTCAAAACCACGGTCACGCCCTCGTCAAAAGACAAGCGTCGAAACAGTTCAAGCAGCAGTTCGACCCCTTCGGGATCGAGCCCGGACAAGGGTTCATCCAACAACAGCAACTGCGGATCCCCCAGCAAGGCGCGGGCCACTGCTGCCCGCCGACCCTGGCCATGGGACAGTTTGTCACTCCGATTGTGCTGGCGCTCGGTCAGGCCGACCAAGGCCAATACCTCATCAACTCCACGACCAAAGTCGATACCACCACGCAAGCAGGCCAACTCGAGGTTCTGACGCACACTCAAACTGTCATCCAAACCAGGCGGGTCGAGGGCCACGCCGAGCTGTTGCGGGAGCAGATGCAACTTTCGCGCGGAAACTCCGAATATCTCTGCGTGTCCACTAAATTGCGGCAAGAAACCGAGGAGTGCACGCATGGTGGTCGTTTTGCCCGCGCCATTACGACCCAACAAACCGTACAAGTCGCCAGGATTCACCGACAAATCAACGCCGCGCAAAATCGGGGTTGAGCCGAACTTGAGCTCAAGGCCGGTGGCGAGGATAACGGGGGCGGTGGAGTCCACGGTATCAGGATAGAATCTGCACCATCATGCTTACCACCATTGCCTTGAGCTTCTTGGTCGGTGCCCCGGCTTCAGCCACCCCAGCGCAGGAACCCGTGCCCACCCCAAGTGCTTCGGAATCCCCCGAGCAGGCAGCAAAAACCGAGCTAAAGCCATCGTTATTCCGCGTGCTGGGCGGCAATGTTGCCGGCACCGAACGCGGGCTGGAGGGTCGCACTGAATCCTGGGCCAAGTTCGACCGTGTCCTCGGCGACACCTTCTTGCGCATGCGCTACCACCAATTCAAGGCGGATGGCAGCCTTAACTACAGCATGGTGCAACTATTTTTACCGCTGGCCGACAACAAGATTGAGGCCTGGTTCTTCGATGAAATGGGCGAGACCTCATCCTGGAGCGGCACCATTTCTGACCGCGGCATGCAGTTGACGACCTCATCGGCTGACGGCACCATCGTTGGTGAGCAAGTTTATGAATGGACAAATGGGGGCTACCAATTCAGATTGATGGGCTTCGGCCCGGCCGGCGCCGAGGGTGGTTTGATTGAATATTTATCCGGGGAATACGAACCGACCAGCAAGTGGCGTCCACTCCCGGCAAATGCGAATCTGGAAAAATCCGCGCGGGCACTCCCTTTTGGCTGGTACCTGGGCTCCTTTCGCGGCAAGGAGATTTCCATTTACGGGGCTTCGGATGGAGTCATGAGCACGACACTCGGGCCGGGGCCATGGTTTTACACCGAATACAATTCGGCGGTCAAGGGAGAGGTGGTTTTTTCGGGCTTGGGTTTCGTATCTGCCAGCAAGAATGGCGACTTCACTCTGCACTGGTTCGAACAGGGAGGAGCACACAGCATTATCGAAGGCAAAGTTCTCGCAGACGGGAACACCAATGCGCTGGTGAGAAACGAGGACGGCGAGGTAATTGAACGCCATACTGATACTCGTACCGGCGAAGACAGCTACACCTTTTCCATCAAGCAGCTGGACGAAACAAGCGGCGAATGGAAGTTGTTCATGACCGGCAACTACCTGAGACACCCATAATGTTCAAGGCCATCACCTTCGATTGTTTCGGCACCCTGCTTGATTGGCGGAAAGGTCAAAAACGAGTCTTGCAACAATTCCCGACCTTGCGAGCCCACGGCGGTCTTCTCGAGCAGATTATCAGCACCCGTGGCCAGCTGGAGATGGAGCTCGAAGCCGCACCGTGGCAGCCTTACCAGGACATTCTGGAAAAATCCATAACTCGTGCGGTTGCAATTGTTTGCAACGAAATCTTAACTCCTACCGAGGCCCGCTCCTTTGCTGACGGTCAACTCGGCTGGCCAGCCTATGCGGATTCACGCCCGGCCTTATTGCGACTGGCTGATCAATACCCCCTCGGATTGCTTTCCAACTGCGACGAACAAACACTTAAATTGTGCGCTTTCAAACACTTGAAGGATGTCCCCATCGCGCTTTTTGCATCCTCTGAAAGTCTCCGCAGTTACAAGCCGCATCGTGCCCATTGGGGTGCGGCACTGGCAGAGTTCGGGTGCGACCCGCACGAAATACTCCACGTGTCCTTCAGCCCGGAATACGATCTCGCCCCGGCTTCCGAACTGGGCTTCAGTTTGTGCTTCATCGCCCGCGAAGCAGAACACCCACCAAGCGACCTGCATATTCACATGCAGGCCGCCGATATTGCCGCCCTGGCCGATCAACTTCCGGCCAATCAGCCGACTTAGTCGACACCACTCAGCCCGCAATCAAATCGAGCCCGACGGCTATCGCCTTGTCCAGCTGACGGTCAATCCCGGCTGAAAAGTCGCCCGGCAAGTTCTCGACCGGATAATCCGGAGGGCAACCGTTAAGTTCCATGTTGGTGCGCTCGGCGTTGTTTACATACCAACCACGGAATGGCAAGCGCACATAAGAGCCATCAAGTAGATGAGCTGCACCGGTTGAAATCACTGCCCCGTAGGTTTTCTTGCCGACCACCGGTCCGCGCCCCAGAGTCTTGATTGACCAGGAGAATATTTCCGCGTTGGAGTACGAGTTCTCGTTGCACAAAACCACAATCGGCTTGTCCCAAGTGGCGAAAATACGCCGTCCTTGCGGATAACCGACACCTCCACCTCGCGGAATGGTGATGGCATGATTCTTGACCATCAACATGGCCAAGACCATGTCGGTAGTCCAACCACCACCGTTTTCACGTACATCAATCAACAATGCAGACTTGCCGCTGGCCGCCCTGAACAAATCACGCTCAAACTCGAGCAGGCTGGATTGCCCCATTCCTTCGATATGGATATAGCCAAGATTACCGGCCGATTCGGTTTCAACCTTGGCACGCGCCATCTCCACCTTGCGGGTGTACAAGGCCTTCCTTACTGCCGACCATGCCGACGGCCTGATTGCCACCTCGCGTTCTTCTCCGGCAGCATTTACTACCTTGAGGAAACATTCCTCACCGGCAGTGGCCAGCATCAGTCGGGCCCAGTTCTCACCGACAACATAAGAAATGGAGTTGACGGACAAGACAATGTCGCCCACCGCAAGCGCAGAGTTGGCCCGCGCCGCCGGCATCCCCTTGATTACTTCAGCCACTTTGCGCCCCGCACCCTGGTGCTGGTCATCCCAAATAACCCCCAGTGCCCCGGTGATTTGTTTGTCGGTTTCCTTGGCTTCAGATTTACCCCCACCATAAAAACCCATGTGGCTGGCATTCATTTCACCGAGCATCCAATTCATCGACACGCTGAAGTCTTCGGCAGTGGAAGCAGACGCTGCCAATGGACGCCATTTCGCCAGGGAAGCCGCCCAATCATGACCATGAAATTCGGGGTCGTAGAACATCCGGTCGAGCGCGCGCCAGCCTTCATCAATTATCGCCGCACGTAGAGCTGGTCGATCTTCACGTACGCGCACCGAGAAGGGGTAGGTCTCGGCTTTTTCCTCACGGCCGACAATCTTCCCTTTCTTGACGTAAAACACGGTCTTATCAACCAGCACCAGGCTGGAGATTGTCTCCGATTCAAGCTCATCAGTCTCGCGATCCCAAATATCCACCTCGAAAAAGCCTTTCTCTCCGGAGGTACCCGAAGTCAGGCGAGTGCCCTGGCTGACGTTGAAATAAACCTTTTCAGAATCATGACTCCAACCAAGTGCCTTTTCGTTGGCCTCGAATTTGGTCAGTCGACGCAATCGCAAGGACAGGTCGGAGAAATCGATCTCGACCAGAACTGGTTCCTCTTCACCATCGTCCTCCTCTTCCTCCCCCTCTTCCGCAGGCTCATCCTTGTTCTCATCCTTCTTTTTCAGCTCCTTCTTTTTCTTTTCCTCTTCCTCCTTGGCAAGTTGTTTGGCTTCGGCAGCCTCGAGCCGCTCACGTTCGCTCATTTCAGCATCGTCACGATTGAGCCAGGCCACCCAGACATCAGTTTCATCCAGCATCTGGCGCCGCGAGGTGAACGCCAACTTGCGACCATCCGGACTCCAATGAGGATTGGTGTCATCATCCGGGTGGGTGGTCAGGTTGAAGGGAGTGAAGTCCTGGTCGGCGCGACCGATGAAAATGTCGTAGTTAAAGTCGTCATTGACCGCAGACCAGGCAAGCCACCGCGAGTCCGGCGCCCATTCAAAACTCGGTGCTTCAAAACCGCTGTAAAGGACTCGCTCGATTTCGAATGTCAGCGGAGAGCCGACTACCAGTTCACCCGGGCCACGGGCCCATGCCATCCGTTTGCCATCGGGAGACAAAGCCGGAGCCGACTCATCCACGGAGGTTTCGGTCAGGCGGGTGATTTCGAAATCTACCGCGCGGTAAAAGGGAAGATCATCGCGAACCGGCTTGGCACGATAAAACTCACCATTGCCGTCACGCTCGGAGACGAACAGGAGAGCCTCGCCATCTTCAATCCACACCGGGGAATAATCCGGCGCAGGATTGGTGCTCACCCGTGCACAGCGCTGGATTTTGTCATGTTTACGAAGAACATAAATATCCCCACCGCTGACAAAGGCAACTGATTCGCCATCTGGAGAAACCGCCAAATCCTTGGCATCGGAGGAAACCGTCTTGTTGTACTGCTCCGCAACGGAGGGGTCGAAGGAACCAAATACCGGAAGCCGACTGGTGCTGCCGTCAATGGTGTCTATCAACACCAAACCAGCACCGAGTTCGGCCACTACCTTGGAACCATCAGCGCTGATGTTGGGATTGCGCAGAGAGGCATCGCCGGCATTGAATACCACCTCAACGGCGCCGTTGGCGACATCGACTCGCCACAGCCCGAGCTCCCGCCCGTCCTC
>NVRO01000017.1 GCA_002400895.1 Planctomycetota bacterium | reverse complement strand
CCTTGAGCGGGAATTAAGGACCCGTTTCCCCGAGCTCAAGTTCATGGACCTGGAGGCTGATTAGAGCTTTTCGAGGGCATAAGTTATGTGATAATACGCGGCCTCACCACCTGAATCAGGCCATCAATAAATGCCGACATTGCTTAACGAAGAACATCAGATGATTTTGGAGTCCGCGCGTGAATTCGCGGTGCGGACCCTCAAACCAAATGCCGCCAGTTGGGATCGAGAAGAGCGATTTCCCGCTGAAGCGCTGGCGGAAGCGGCTGAAATGGGTTTCATGGGCCTCACTGTTCCCGAGGAGTTTGGTGGCGCCGGCATGGGAAACTTGCACGGCTCAATCATGCTCGAAGAGGTGAACCGCTGGTGTGCCTCGACCGGGGTAAGTTTATCAGTGCACAACTCCCTGATTTGTGGGCCTATCAACAAGTACGGTACGGAAGAACAAAAACAGAAATACCTGCCGCAATTGGCAAGTGGGAAGATGCTCGGTGCTTACTGCCTGACCGAACCGCAGGCCGGTTCCGATGCCGCCAGCATTCGCACTTCCGCCACCAAGGTCGATGGCGGCTGGAAACTCAAGGGCACCAAGGCCTGGGTTACCTCCGGTCCAAATGCCGACCTCTATGTGGTGTACGCGATTAGTGACCCCGATGGCAAGCGCGCACGCAATATTGGTTGCTTCCTGGTGGAGCGCAGTTTCGAAGGGTTGAAGGTTGGCAAGAAGGAGAAGAAGATGGGTATTCGTGCATCTTCCACTTCGGAAATGGTGTTCGATGATGTATTCGTGCCCGATGAGAATGTGCTCGGTAATCCAATCGAGGGATTCAAGATTGCACTCGAAACTCTGGATGGCGGCCGTATCGGGATTGCTTCGCAAGCCTTGGGGATTCATCGTGCTTGTCTGGAAGATTCGATCAAGTACGCGGGAGAACGACAGCAGTTCGGGCGCGCAATCAGCAAGTTCCAGGCGATTGCCTGGAAGCTGGCCGACATGGGGACCGATCTCGAAGCTGCGCGCCACCTGGTTCACGCCGCCGCTGCTCTCCGCGATACCGGAAGTGCTTGCACCAAGGAATCGGCAATGGCGAAACTGTTCGCCAGTCGGGCGTGTAATCGCGCTGCACAAGACGCGGTGCAGATTCATGGTGGCGCCGGTTATACCCAGGAGTTTGCGGTGGAGCGCTACTACCGCGATGCGCGCATCACCGAGATTTACGAAGGAGTAACCGACATTCAGCGCATGGTGATATCGCGCGCGCTCATCAACTGATTCCCCGATGACGGTTACCACCCTCCTGAAACGATTCGACGCCGGACACCAGGGTGCTCTGGCGCGGGCGATTTCATGGGTGGAGAATGGCAACCCCGAGGCGGGGGAGTTGCTGGATGCGCTGCATGCACGGACCGGGTCTGCGCAACGCACTGGCATCACCGGCCCTCCGGGTGCAGGCAAATCAACTCTGGTCGATGCTCTTGCCAGCCATTGGGCTGCGGCAGGTCGCAAATTGGGTTTGTTGGCGGTGGATCCGTCATCTCCCTTCAGCGGTGGCGCCTTATTGGGCGACCGTATCCGCATGGACCGCGCCTCCGGTGAGCACGGGGTTTTTGTGCGTTCGATGGCAACCCGCGGCTCTCTTGGCGGCCTGGCTCTTGCCACCGGCGCTGCTGCCGATTTGATGGATGCCTTCGGCTTCGAAGAAATCCTGCTCGAAACCGTAGGGGTTGGCCAGGCCGAGATTGACATCGCCGCCGCAACTGACGTGTGTGTGGTAGTGCTTACTCCGCAAAGCGGTGATGGAGTACAAGCGATGAAAGCGGGGCTGATGGAGGCTGCTGATTTGTTCGTGGTCAACAAGGCCGATCAAGGAGGTGCGGATTTGCTGTGTGGAGAACTGGAGCAGATGCTCGACTTCCGACCTGCTGATGCCATCCGCCCGCCAGTTCTGAAATCCACTGCTAGCAAAGCAGTCGGCATCGCGGAAATCGCCACCGCGATTGATGAGTTGCGTGCACATTCCGCCGCCGATGGGCGCGCCGAAACCCGTCGCCACGAGCGCAAGCTCGCACGCACCAGGCGGGTGTTCGTGGAAATTCTGCGCGCAGCTTTATGGAGCGAACACGGGCTTGAACAACTTGCCCAATCCCAACTTGACAGTGGCGCACGCCCCGACCGGGTCGCCCAGAAGTTGGCCAGTGATTTAATCAACCGCTTTCACCAAGACGGAGAACAACAATGAGTGCAAACCCGATTCGAGTAATGATTGGAAAGCCCGGCCTCGACGGCCATGACCGTGGTGCCAAAGTAGTGGCCTCCGCCCTGCGCGACCGCGGCATGGAAGTCATCTACACCGGCTTGCATCGCACCCCTGCGCAACTGGTGGACGCGGTCGAGCAGGAAGATGTGCAAGTGCTCGGGTTGAGTATTCTTTCCGGCTCGCACATGGATCTACTTCCGGCGGTGCGCGCCCAACTCGTTGACCGTGGCCTTGAAAAGGTGCTGCTGCTGGCGGGAGGAATCATCCCTGAAGACGATGCTGAAAATCTTAAAAAACAAGGCTTCGGCATGATCTTCGGCCCCGGCACTCCGACCGCAGAAATCGCCGACTATATCGAGGCGAATGTCGAGGGGTCGTAGTTTCCCTAGGGTAGAATCGAATCCAATCTTGCAGTGGGAATCAGGATTCGTCCACGTTATGCAAATAAATAAGCCTAACAAAACGCTGTACCTGACCAGTCAACACTCCGTTTCGTTTCGCTATGCTCTGCGTTGCCGGTCAGATGAACATAAACGTTTTGTGTATTAGGAGAAAAAAACTGATGCAAACTTTATACGTGGAAAGATATATAAATGTATGAGTGAAAATTGGTCAAAAGAAGAACTTGAGGCTGCGGTGGTGGCTTATATTGAAATGCGCCGGAATGAGGTGGATGGTAATCCATCTATTCTAAAGTTGGTCGGCTAATTGAAGAGTAAGCGTATTACAATCACATGCATTCGGACAGTAAAAAGCGCCGCCGTTGAACCGCAGCGCGTTGGTTACCATAAGGGACAATAAAACATGAATGAGCACAGTAAACCCGACCAGGACGAGGGCAAATGGGAAGTCCTTTCCAGGGCAAAGCCGCAGTTGATGCGGATGAAAGTTCCCGGCGGATGGCTTGTTACCGTCCGTGGGGCGTGGAGTTTTTCTCTCAGCTTCTACCCGGATTCGGAGCACAAATGGAATCCTCCCCTCAAGAAGTGACTAGTGGTGAATTAGGGCTGGTTATGGGATAATCCGTGGCCCTGCTGGTGGATGGCTGCTGAAATGACATCGCTGGCAAAATGACATGGAAAACTTGATAACCAACCTTGACCTGACCGAAGATCAGGAATTGATTCGCGAGACGGTAGAGCGTTTCGCCAATGAAGTAGTTGCCCCGGCCGCGGCGCATGCGGATGAAACCTGCACCTTCAATCAGGATGTATGGTCGCAAATGTGTGAGCTGGGCCTGCCATCTCTGCCTTTCCCGGAAGAGGAAGGAGGCGCCGGGCTCGACAATCTTTCCTACATCATTGCGGTGGAGGAATTGTCGCGAGTTTGTGCCAGCACCGGATTAGGTTATGCAGCACATGTTTCCCTGGGAACCTGGCCGATTCATGCTTTTGGTTCTGATTCGTTGAAGGCCAAATATATGGAAAGATTGTGCTCCGGTGAGTACATGGGCGCATATGGCTTGACCGAGCCCAATGCCGGTTCCGATTCCGGCGGCACGCTGACTTCGGCGGTGCTGGATGGCGACCACTATGTGGTCAATGGCGCCAAGTGTTTCATTACCAACGGGTCCTTTGCCAAAACCTTTGTGATTACTGCGCAGACCGACAAGAACAAGAGGCAAAAAGGCATTATTGCCATGGTTATTGATCGTGACAGCGAAGGCTTCAGCATTGAGAAGGGTGAGGTCAAGCTCGGAATGCGCGGGTCTGATTGGACCAATCTGGTGTTCAAGGACTGCATGGTTCCGGCCGACAACTTGCTGGGTACTCCCGAGGACGGATTTTCCACCTTCATGAAAACTCTGGAAGGGGGGCGCATTTCGATTGGTGCACTAGGTTTGGGCATTGCCCAGGGAGCACTGGATCAAGCACTCAAATACGCAACCGAGCGCGAACAATTCGGCAAGCCCCTGGTCAAGCATCAGGCGGTTGCCTTCAAGTTGGCGGACATGCGCACCGAGATTGCTGCTGCGCGCCACCTGGTCTACCACGCCGCCCGTCTCAAGGATGCCGGTCGTGATTTCGCCAACGATGGAGCGATGGCCAAGTACTATTCCTCCGAAGTGGCGATGCGTTGCACCTATGAGGCAATCCAAATCTTTGGTGGCAACGGCTACTCCCGCGAATATCCGGTTGAAAGGATGTACCGTGATGCCAAGTTGTGTACCATTGGTGAGGGCACTTCAGAGGTGCAAAAAATAATCATCTCGCGAGACTTGATAAGCTCGGTAGTGATGTAATGCAAGAAGTTCAGGTTGGCCGCTTTCGGATTCGTGCCTTGTGCGAATCCACCTTCGCACTCGATGGTGGAGCCATGTTCGGAGTGGTTCCACGCGCCCTGTGGCAAAAGTTGACTCCGGTAAATGACGACCACACCATTCCTCTGGTGTGCAATGCGTTCCTGGTCGAAGACGGCGAAAATGTAGTCCTGATTGAACCCGGAATCGGCGAGAGATGGAGCGACAAATATAAAACCATGTACCACATCGAGCACCCTGATGGTGGCTTGGCGGCGGTTCTTAAAGATGCGGGTCGGACTCCTGAAGAAGTGACTCACGTGGTCATGAGCCATGCCCACTTTGACCATATCGGGGCTGTCTGTGGAGTTGACGGGATGCCATTGTTCAATAATGCCCGTCATTTCTTGCCGGAGATTGAAAAGAATGCGGTTTTGAATCCCGACCACTTTCGCCGCGCCAGTTACCGTTGCGAGGATTTAAAGCCGGTAGTGGATGCCGGACTATTGGAGACCTTTTCTGGTAGCTGTGAAGTATTGCCCGGCTTGAATATCCATGAACTTGGCGGTCACTCCGATGGCGTTTCGGTGGTGGTGATTGAAGATGCCGGCACCACCGCCTGCTTCTGGTCGGATGTGGTGCCGACCCGTAACCATGTTGCCTTGCCATTCATCATGGCTTATGACATGGATGCCGAGGAATCATTTCGCGTACGTTCAGAGTGGATTGAGCGGGCCACTAGTGGTGACTGGATTGGCATGATGTATCACGACCCTGAACATGCTTTTCTCAAGTTCAGTTTTGATGGTAGTCGTTACGCGTGGTCGCCGTTGACTGCGGCGTCGGACTGAAGCGCGAGTACCAAACCGGCCAGGGCAATGGTGGCGGCGGTCATCGGCCACCACACTCCATTAGGTAAATCAGTGCCGGCGTGAGCAATGATGCTGCCCCAGGAGGGGAGTGCTCCAGTGCCAAGACCAAGAAAGGAAACCACCACTTCGACTTTTATTGCGTACACGAAGTAGAGGCTGAACTGGGTGCGACAAAGTGGCATCAGATTCGGACCCAAGTGGTGCCACACGATACGCCAGGAAGAACATCCGGCAAGCTTGGCCGCTTCAATGAAGGCCTGGTTGCGCAACCGCATGACTTCGGCTCGCGCCAAGCGATAAGTTCCAACCCAACCACCGATGCCAATGGCGATTGCGGTTTGAAATACTCCAGCACCAAGCGCAAAGGCAACAATCAAAACCAATACGATTCCGGGTACCGCAGTGAAAGCACCGGCCAGCCACAACAACGCGGAATCCAGGCGGCGTCCGGCATACCCTCCGATTGCGCCGAGAGTGGCACCACCGGCTATCGCAATAAAGGCCGCCAATACGCCGATGGTGAAGGCGGTGCGAGTGCCCTGAATCAGCAGGGACAGAACGTCACGACCGAGGTGGTCGGTACCAAGCAATGCATCGGCACTGGGTGCCATTGATTCGAGTCCGGCTTGAGGCAGGTTGCTGTCTCCGGCCAGCCAACCCAGCCACACGGCAAGCGCACACAGTGCGTAAACCGCAAGCAAAAGCATCCGCCATCCGCATGGTGGTGGTCGCTTCATCCTCGAACTTCCCGGGAGTGAGCGCGCGGGTCGATGGCAACCACCATCAGGTCGCACAAGAACTGCAGCATCAGAAACAAAAGAGCCAGACAGAACGCACTGGCGCGAAGAACCGCGACGTCGCCGTCGCGGACGGCGTCGGCGGTCAACGCACCGAGGCCGGGGATACCGAAGAAGCGTTCCAGCAAGAGTGAGCCGAGGGCGAGAAAGGGAAGCGCGCCGAGTACTTGCACCACCACGGTGGGGGCAAGATTAATCAACAAATGGCGCCGCAGGCACTGCGCCTGGCTGAGCCCACGGGCACGGGCAGCAAACATGAATTCCCTGTTCTTCAGTTCTCCAGCCCGTTCCCGCCAAAACCTCCACTCGGGCCATAGTCCGACGCAAACCCAGACGATGATTGGCAGGATGGCGTAAGAAAGCACCGGGCTTTGCCAACCATAGACCGGGAACCAGGCGAGGTCGGCGGCCAGCCATTTTTGTAACAGCATTATCCACACCACCGAGCTGAGCGACATCCCCAGAGCAGAAAGAATATTAATGGTTCGGTTGAGCATTCCGCCTGCCGCCAGACACCACAAAGCCAGGCTCAAGGCGATGAACAAGGTCAACAGAAAGGCTGGAAGGGCAATTGTCAGTGACCGTGGAGCGCGCACGATCATTTCATCGAGAACCGGGCGACCTTTCAGGGTGTTACCGAAGTCGAAGCGCAAAAGTTGCAAACAGGGAGTGAAAATACGGGAACTCAGCGGTGCACGCTGTGCCCAACCGAGTGCCACCTCGCCACCATTGTCCAGGCTGAGGGTGCTACCGCTCAAGGCCTCACATAATCCGAGGGCCGGGAGTGATGCCAGCTCGGAGTCGACTTCAAACTTTAGTAATCCCTTTTCCGCCACCACCCATGTCGCGAAAACCTGCTCGATGTTGCGATCCTCGGGGTCGATGCGCCGCAGTTCTTGTCCCGAGGTATTGCTGATGACAAGTTTGCCATTAACAGCTGATAACAACAGTCGGCGTGGGGCACCTTCTAGTCGTAATGTAATCGCCGCCGGGTGGTACTCGCTGAATATTCCCAGCCGCGCCCTGGCAGCTCCGATTTCGGCTGCGCCTCCTTTGCGCCCGACCTGCATGACTGCGGGGTCACCAAACAACCCCGAATCGAACAGCAGCGAAAGAAACAGACTGACACCGAGAGCCAAACTGGCAGCAAAGCACAGTTTGTAAAAGGCGCTTTGTAATAGCGACCATCCGGGAGTAGATGGAGAGAGTGACAACTTATTGCCTTGCCTTGAAATATCGGCAGGGCATGGGAGCGAATGGATTGACCATTTCAATAAATAGACGTGATGAAATCAGCAACCAACTACGGCGGTGGTCAACCGGGATGAGCGGTGCGTATTGGTCAATAATGGCGACCATCTGTGCCGCCAGCTTGTTGCGCTCATCACTGTCGTTAGATGCGCTCCACGCAGCGAACAGGAAATCGAACTCCTGGTTGCGGAAGTTGGATTTGTTGATTCCGGGGGCGGAGTTGGCGCTGTGGAATACTTGCAGGAGATTGCCGGCATCCGGCCAGTCCAGGCTCCACGCCCAGGTGAAAATTTGAGCCTTGCCCTGGTTGAGTTTGCGGGAGAACTCGGCCCTTCCCTGGGGATGAAATTCGCAACGAATGCCGATGCTTTGCCAGGCCGATTGGACCAGCCTGCCGAGGTCGATGCTGGCTGAATCAGCTCCGCCCAGTTCCAGGTGTAAGGTTGCCAAGCCTTCACCATCGGGCCAACCAGCTTGAGCCAGTAACTCCCGTGCCAACTTGCGATCTTCCCTTCGCCAACTGATTTCCTTGCAGAGTGCAGTGGCGGTCAGAGACGGAGGAAGCAGCCGCAATGCAGGACTTGCCCATTTCCCGTTTCGGAGGACGGTGTTCCATTGTTGGTAAGGGAATGCTGCGGCCAATGCCTTGCGTAGCAACACCCTTCGTTGATTGCCGTTGACATCGCCGGGAATGTCACCGATGACCGGGTCGTTCATGTTGAACATTATCATGGTCAAATCCGGGGTGTCGGTTTGCACCAAGGTGACTCCCCGTGCCCGCAATTCCGCATTCGGTTGATCACCGTCGAGGAGCGAGTCGAAGGCATCTTGCAATGGTGGCAAGCGGTCGATTTCTCCACGCTGAAACATCAGAGTGCGAGTAGATGCTTCCGGCACATGTAAAAACTCGACCCTGGAAAACTCCGGTGCCGCGCCGCGACTGGAGGCCCAATCAGGAGTCGACGAAAAGACCGCAAGATGCGGTGGCTCCCATTTACTCAGGTAGTAAGGGGCGGAGCCGACCGGATTGTCGCCAAAGCGCAGCGCCGAACGGGCTACAGCTTCTTGAGGATAGATCACCGCGTAGGGAGAGGCCAGTCGCTGCAGCCAACTGGGGTCCTGGTTGGCGAGAACCACTTCAAAGGTCTCATCGTCAATGGAGCGTATTGATTCGACCAGGTCGAAGGCGAAAGCACCAGCGCCGCCCGCAGTGGGGTTGAGCATCCGCTGCCAGCTCCACTCAACATCAGCCGCAGTTACTCGCCGGCGTGCGTTCGGCCACAACGGGTTTGGCGAAGGGTCGAAGAAGAAGGCATCAGTGCGCAGTTTGAACTGCCAAGTCAGGCCATCCGCGGACACCGTCCAGGATTCGGCCAGCAATCCACGTACCGAAAAATCATCGACGCCGGGGACGTATTCACACAGTCCCTCGTAAATTTGTGCTTGTAAGATCTGGTCGGTGGTGGAGCCCGCATGCAGGGGGTCGAAATCACCGAATTCGCTGGCCAGGGCGAAACGCAGGGTGGTGTCGGGGCGGGACTCGGACTTAGTGCAGGCCTTGGTCAGCAGAACAAACAAAGTTGCGGCAATGACCAGGGCGCAGGTGCGAATCAATCGTCGTCCTCGTGCAGGAGTTCTGCCAGCGCACCAAGATGGCGGTCGCCGATGCGCATTGCCAACAGGACCAGGCGGCGGTCACCGAAGGTTTTCTTCATCATCCGTTGCGAGAGCGCTTGAGTACGCTCGACAATGCCGCGGGTACGAATCTCCAAACTACCGACCTTATGTTCGCGCAGGATTGGGCGCATCTTTCTGGGGTCGAGTGCCTCGACCGCCAACACTTTGAAAGTGGCGAGAAAGGGTGAGAATACCGGTTTGGAGGAAGTCAAGTAGGCAATCTCGGGGTCAACAGTGTAGAGTTGGTGTTTCTCGGCGAAGGAACCAAGCACACCAGCTTGCACCAGAGCAGGGTCGGGGTCGTGTATGAATGGACCCAGCTTGGCACTTTCTGCCTGCGGAAGGTAATCGCCACTCCAGCATTCCTCGGCGGGAAGGGAAGTGGCGCATCGTGCGCAATCATCAGCCAGGCTGCCGTACCAGAACACCGTTTCCTTGGCCTCTCCCTTCAAAGAAATGACTTCGACTTCATCCGGAGTCGGGTATTTGTCAAGGAGTTCATCAACCGCAAGAGCGGGCGAGAGTTTTACTCCTGCTCCGGGGCGACCGGCAAGCAGCGCAGCGACTTGTTCCGGATTGGGTGACCAGTCACCGGGACTCATGATGCGACGGGCACCACGCCGGCGTGACGGGTCGAGCCATAACACCCCGTCGCCGGGGGCGATTTCAGTTGCGTCAGCGGTCTCGAACTCAATCATGTTTTCAACTGCATAGACTTCGGCATTTGCAGCCGCGTAATGAACAGTCGATTCTTCCTTGTCCCGCGCAAATACCTTGATTCCGCTGCGGGCCAAGGCGATGGCGTCCGCGCCGATTCCACAACAAGGATCCCAAACTTCCTTGATGCCGGCTTTGACAAAGCGGCGAGCACGCCACATCGCTACCGATTCCGATGATGATTGTTGTAGTTGTTCCTTGGTGAAGAACATGTCCAGGCCATTGGAAAACTTGACCAGTGCGCGGCGTCGTTGCGCGCGCAATTCACCCATTGCTTCGGCAATCTTCTTCGGAAACATCCCGCGAAAATTTTCCTGGATTGCCAAAGGGTCATCGCCCATGTTGCGCATCAGCACCATGGTGTCACGCACTTCTTCCGAAGTAAGAGTTACGGCAGTCTTGAGGTCGATTTTCATCGGCGGGAGAAGGGGTATTCTAGGGTAGTGTTCGAGATGGCTTCCGTTTCATATTGTTGACTCAGAAGGTAGTGCCGATGGTCAGAGATTGACGGTAATCGCTGCTCTCGAATCCCGGTGCCGGAGTGTTGTCCCAGGCAAATGAGGAACTTAACTGCAGGAACCAGGTATTTTTGAGAGTCCAGCGGAGTCCAATTTCACCGATGGCAGAAGCATCTTCGGTGCTCCCGACCGAACGAAAGTATTCCGCCTTGGTGGTCAGTCTGATATCGGTATTCAACTTGCTGTCTAAATTGACAGCAAAGCGGCTAGTCCAGGTCGAGGTAGGGTCTATTCCAACATTATTCTCCCATACGATCGACGGTCCAGCTTCCAGGTTGAGAGTTGCATTGTCATCGAAAAAGTGCACGGTGTAGCCGATTCCGATACCGCCGTCAGTCCTACCCTGGAGTCCGTTTGGTCGGTCCGAACGTCCCGACCCCTTTCCGTACGCATAGAAATCGTCGGATTCATCGAAAGTTTGATGATGTTCAACAAAGGCGGTGTAGAGGCGTGATGTGGTGTTGGCGATTCCGGTACTGAGGTCGGTTTGGCGCAYTCCCGAATACTGGGCTCCCAGCAGCCACCGGTAACCATCTTGCTCAAGCTTGGCCTCAGCACGGGCGGTGCCGGTGGCCGATTCGTTGTTGCCGCTGAGACTGGTCAGACCGATGTCGATTGAGCCGTTCCACGGGAGGTGCCAACTGCTTGATTCCACCGGGGCCTGCAGGAATATTGGRGCGAGCAGAAGCGCTGCACCTAACATGTTGCAGTGAAAGCGGTTGTGGGCATGGTATTGGCGGTTAAGGGGGGTGTGGGAAGAGGCCGATAACAGTGTAGTGAGCTCCAGCTTCAATCACCCGCGCCAAGCCCAGACCAAAAACCGC
>NVRO01000016.1 GCA_002400895.1 Planctomycetota bacterium | reverse complement strand
TGTTATTATTTTTTCGAGTTCGGAGATTAGTGTGTCGTTACTCTCCGAGCCGTTTTTTTCGTGTGTGTGTTGCGGGTGGCCCAGGAATTGAAGTCGCAATAGTTGCACTTGGAAACGCAAAACGGCACATGCACATAAAGTGAAATGCCGTCTTCCTGAAGCCCTTGAGGACAGGATGCTGTTGTCTTGCTAGGCTGGTCGTTTGTCGCTGGAGCCGTCGCTCCCATGCTCGCGCTTGCTGCGGATGGTAGGAAAGACTTGTTCTGGCGGTACTCCATTGACAATGTGCGCGTGAAGCTTGCGTAGCGCGTCGCGCTCAATTTGTCGCACTCGCTCGCGCGAGATACCCAACTTCTTGGAAATTGCTTCAAGGGTGGCGGGTTTCTCTTCCTTCAAACCGTAACGCATCCGCAATACTTTTGCTTCGCGTTCGTCAATCAGATCCAGAATTTCCATGGTTGTTTTGAGGGCGTCGTTTTGAATGGCGGCATCATGAGGCATGAGACGGCCAAGCTCATGGTGCGCGTCTGCCAGATTGGCCAACATTTCGTCTGTCGAAGACAGCGGCGCCGAGTGCTGAAGGGTTTGTTTTACAATCTTCAAGTTGTTGTCGGTTAAGCCTAGGTGGTCAGCGATTTCCCTGGCTGACGGGCGGCGACCAAGCTCACCTTCCAGGGTCTCTGTTGCCCGATTCCATTTGGTCAGTATTTCCACCATATAGGAAGGAATGCGAACGGTTTTGACCTGGTTGATTAATGCGCGGCGGATAGTTTGTTGAATCCACCAGGTGGCATAAGTTGAGAAACGAAACCCGGCCTCGGGATTGAATTTTTCAACGGCTTTGAATAAACCCAGGTTGCCTTCCGCAATCAGGTCAGGAAGAGCAAGGCCGCGCCCATTAAAACGTTTTGCAATGCTGACGACGAGGCGAAGGTTGGCGCGAATCATGTGTTCGCGTGCTTCTTCGTCACCCTTCAGTACGCGGCGGCTGAGCTCGATTTCTTGCTCCTTTGTAAGCAGAGGAACTTCATCGATGTCGTGAAGGTAAGCTTCTAGGCAGCGGTCGGATGCGATGGTTCAATCTCCGGGGTTCGTGACGGGGGCGGTGCGGGCGAATTCCCGCCCCTCTTCAACGGCTGCTTCGGAGGAAAACTTTAGATGTTTTTTTACTTAAGCCGTGCCGGGTTGTGTCCGAAAAAGGTGGGCCAAGGTGTCCAGGGTAAATTTGACACGGGCTGCTACGGTGAAAAGAGAGCAAGGCAATGACCTCCCCCTCCCCATGGACCGAAAGTCGACCACCTCGCCGCGTCGTGGCCGAGGAAGAGTTCAAGCCGCTGCTTGCCAGCCAGGCCCACGATTTGTTGATGCTGGCGAACGGATTCCTTGAGCTTACCCCTGAACAGTGGACCCAGCGCCAGCTGTATCATCTGTCCCAGGCGAGCACCGACCTTGAAACCTATTTGGATGACTATGGAGCCAAGGAGAACCGTCAGTTCTTCAAGTGCCGCGAATTAATAGCTATTTTGCGCTGGTCTTCTGCGGCAATGTCAGGGCTGGTGCACCTGCACGCCCGCATTGGCTCTTATCAGATAGTCCAATCCGATTGGATTAACAACAATCTTGATCCGCTCGTGCGCACCTCCGCGCTTGAGCTGGGTGACTCTATATCTCGCTGTCTAAAGACCTTGCGCTCATTCTGGAAGGAATCAGGGATGGTTTGGCCAGACGCAGCACTAAGAGTGGAATCGCTTGGTGCGGCAGGACCGAGTTATCGGCTAATGCGCGACAGGGACGAACAAAGGCCCGAGGCGCTGCACACCTCCCAGGCGGCGCGACTGGTCGGCCGCTTCATTCACCTGGCAAGTCAGTTTGATGCCAACAAGCCCTACCGGGTCGAGGATCACACGGAACTGCGTGAAATCATGGGCCGTTTCTGCCGCGAAGAGCAGTGCCGCAGGATTGAATCTCAAATCCACAACCTGCAGAGCGTCTACGACAGCGAAATCGCTGGTTGCGCCGAGGAAGGGAATCACCCGGCTTTGCGCAAGCTGCGTGGTGCAGCGAGCATCTCTCTCCACCTGTTTGAGGCCGCAACCGCGCTGTCTCACCTGTACGGTCGCCACAAAATGGACTCTTTCCTGGATAGCGAAGGAAAGGTAATCCTGGGCGAAATCGAAATCGGCAAAATAGTCATAAATACCTGTTCAATATGCGCTTACAACGTATTAAACGAAACAGTTGCGGTTGCCGACGAACTCCTGAAAGAACTGACCGAGGTAGAGAGCAAGACCCTTGAAATTCCCGAAGGCGTCAGCCTCCACGCCCGCCCAATTTCCTTGATTGTTTCGGTGGTGAATCAACACCGTACCCCGGTCGAGGCCGAGATTGAAGGTGACAAGTGTTCGGCCGCCAGCATCATGCAATTACTGGTTATGGCAGGCGGACACCCGAATGTAAAGGCAATCCGGTTTACCGGAGACCGAAGGTCCTTAAGGGATTTGGAATTGTTGTTTGCGGCAAGTCTTGGCGAGGACGGCTTCGACAAAATCCCCAAAGAACTGTCTTATCTCGTACCGTCTGTTGGCTAGGCGGAGCAAACAGCGCTAGCGGTTTAAATGCCGTGAAGAAGCCGGTCTCCCAGGATGGCAGGCAGCCCGGCTTTGCGGATTAGTTTTTGTTCGGCGGCGATGTTGTAAGGGGTTCGCAGTAGCCGAATCCTTCCGCTCTGCGGGTTGAAAAATAGAACTGGGGATTGGGGATTTTCATCTCTCGGTTGGCCCGGGGAGCCAACGTTTATAACCGCACGCTGCTCCGAGCCAAGCAGCCAATCATCCTTAAAGTGCCATTCAAGTTCGGAATTTCCAGGGCTTTGCAAAAAGTTCATTGGCACATGGGTGTGCCCGCAAAAACCAACCCTAGCGTCAAAATCGTCCAAGGATCCGTGTGCAGCTGGATATGACTGAAGGTAGTTGAATAATTCAGGATTCGGCAAGGCTCCGTGAAACAGGCAAAAGTCTGGATCATCAATTCGCAACGGCAGGTGGGCCAAAAATTCCCGGTTCTTTTTGGAAATCAGCTGTTGATGCAATTTAATGGCAGCAAGAGCGTAGGGGTTGAAGTAGTTCGGGGACAATTTCCCCAACAAAGCCCAGTCGTGATTGCCAGCAACGCAGACGATATTCCGGTCTTGGACCATCTCTACCACTTCGTTGGGCCGAGCCCCGTAGCCGACCAGGTCACCAACACACAATATTTCTTGGACATCTTCAAGGTCTATCAATGACAATACCGCCTCCAGTGCCGATAAATTTGCGTGAAGGTCACCAAGGACTGCTATTTCGCGAGGCTTTGTCATTTCTTTTGTAAGAAGCCTGTGCAGAATACGCTATCCTGAGTGCCGGACCCCTCAAAACAATAAAAAATGTCAGCAAGAAAACTTGGCAAGGGACTTGACTCCCTTCTTTCTAATACGCACGCAAAAGAAAGCAATGTCGGCGGCGGACCACTTTGGGTTCCGGCCGGAAACTTGCGCCCGAACAGCCAGCAACCACGGCAGCACCAAGAACGTGGACTTGAGGGCTTGGCCGGCAGCATCCGCAAACACGGGATTCTGCAGCCAATCGTGGTGACCGCTCTCGGCGGTGACGACTACGAAATTTTAGCCGGAGAAAGGCGATGGCGTGCCGCGCAATTAGCGGGGCTGAAAAGTGTGCCAGTTATTGTCCGCGAAGGAGTGCGCAGCGAAGCCGAAAGGCTCGAGCTAGCGCTAATTGAAAACGTTCAGCGCGAGGACCTTGATCCGATCGAGCGCGCCAAGGCATGCGCGAGGCTGGTTGGAGAATTCGGCCTTTCACACGAGGAAGTCGCGGCTGGGCTTGGCTACGAGCGTCCCACAATTTCAAACCTGGTCCGGCTACTAGAACTACCCGAAGCAATCCAGGCCGCTGTTTCACGTGGAACAATTACCGCGGGGCACGCCCGGGCGCTTTTGCGCCTTGCCGGGTCGGCAACACAAGAGGTGGTATTCAAGCAAGTTACAGACGGTGACCTGTCAGTAAGGAAAACCGAGGAGCTTTGCTCCAGGGCATCCAAAGGCAATCTGGCCCCAAGGCACAAACCACGCCCAAGGCAGGCCGCATGGGTGTCCGATCTCCAGGAAAGAGTTACGCGGGCTTGCGGGCTTCGCTCAGAGATTCGCCTGAGGCGCGGGGGTGGCGGGCGATTGGTATTTCACTTTCAGGATTTAGACCAGCTAGACCGATTCGTCACCAAATTTGGTTCCGAAGAAGAAGTCCGTGAACTGATTGAAAGCTAGAGGCCGGCTTGCCTCTCCTCTAGTTGACAAATTCGGCCTTTGTAACAACCAGCGCGGGGAGAGTGTCGGTACCGCTTGGGCCACCGTATTGCAACCCAGCCATTGCCTCGTCGTCAATTCCCCCAGTCATTTGAGCAAAAACAGTAGTTCGACCATCAAGGTGAAATGCATCTTTAATGGTGAATTCAAGTGAGCCCGAGTCGCCTAAATGGGCCTCCCCGGGCTTCTGGTTGAAGCTCAGGGAACCAGGCAAATGGTAGAAGCCCCAAGACGTTTCCGTTGCGACCCCAATAACGGAGTCATCCGGGACCAAAAGCTTCATGTTGAGCCCAAATGCGCCAGATCGGCCGACGATGCGACCAACCATGCTTCCGGAATCAACCAATTCTTCAAACGCGGCACAAGCGAGCGGCGCGGACTCCGAAAACAAACCAAAGCGGACAATGTAAGTTGTGTCAATAGAGTCACTTAAGGTTAATTCAAACGACCGTCCGTCCGGCGTCGGGTTGACAAAACTTCTAGCGTTTCCGCCTTCGAGAGCCTCCTCGGCGCGGGCAATGGCAAGGTCAAAAACTGCAACCCGAACCCCATTGTTCTCTCCGGCAAGTCCAGGCAGGGAATTGTTGTCCCGCAGGATCTTTGCCTCCGCAACCAAGACAACAAGCGCTCCAGTGTCGGCTCTTGCAAGCGCATCCTGGATGCCCTGGAGAACTACCCAGGGGTAGATTTTTGATTCTGCACGGGCGCGCAACAATGTCTCGGGAAGAGCGTCATAAGTATATGCTCCTCCAGGTGTTGCGTTGATATCAGCAAACGCAGCCCAAGCGTTTTGTTGGGCCTGAACTGCCCGTCTGGGCATGTAGTAGTTGTAGCTGAGACCAATCGTCAGCGCTGCCGCCAGCATGATTAGGAAGTTGCGATTATCTCGGAACCATCCCTCCATCGATGTGGCGGAATTGATGTCAGGGTTGTGGCTGCCTGCGGCAGTGCGTGGTGTATTACTGGGAGATGCATTCATGGGTGACGTGCGAAGTTGGTTAGGGCCGTTCGAGTGCAAGAGTTTATCGTCGAATTTGCTTACTCACAATTGCTCATTTGTGCGTACTATGCCGTGGCTTGTATAGCCGCCCAAAACATGAATAAATCCATACTACTTTCATTGGTTCTTTCAGCCGTCGCCGCTCCTGTCGTCTCCGCCCAGGACTCAAGCAGGATTGCCGACCAACTGCCAATCACCACCCAGATTTACATTCAAATTCCAGATTGCAGTAAATATGCAGCCGGGTTTGAAGGATCCTCCATCGGCAGAATCTGGTCTGACCCAGAAGTTCAAGCATTTCTTGAGCCGGTCCTTCCGTTTGTGGACATGGGTCTGATGCAAGCGTCTGTAATGCTGCAGTCCGAAGGCTTGCCAGCAAGTCTTTTGGATTTTAGTCAGTGGGACAATTTTGAAATCGGCTTTGGCTTTACCAACTTCAATCCGCTTAATCCACTGGACTCTCAAGTAGACATGGTGGCCGCCGCGGCAATCGGGTTTAAAGACCCTGCAATCGCATCCCAGCTGTTCGATTTCTTGTACTCCGCGGCCGGGGACGATGTTGGCGCGACAATCGAAGAGTTGGCCGACGGCAGAACCATGCTGCTGATTGATCCGTCGGACACGCAATCSCGCGAAGCAAGRGTCTCGGTACGCGGAAACGATTTGACCGTTGCCATCAYTGTTGGYCTTAAAGATTTCGAACCATTGTCCGGTTCCGCYGACTTCACCAGGCTGCGCGCGGCGAACACCGAAGAAGCATTCATGTACATSAACTTWAAAGCAATGACATYGGYGCTTGATTCGCTTATCGCCGATRGYYYTGMGGAGCTTACCCAATACCTTTCTCCAATCATGGATGCCRTTGGGCTGGACGATATTGGACACATGRCAATGAGTTACGGATGGAAAGATGGCGATTCGGTCATGTACGGAAGCATGACGATTGCCAAYGAGGCAGATGGCCTGGTTGCAATGCAACGYAATGCGGGKAACGCCGACCTTGGTTTGCTCGAATACATCCCGCCGGAGGCGACAAAATTCTCCATCGCCAATGCCGACATGGGGCAGTTGTGGAAACTGATGGAGCTTGTCGTCAACACCCTTTCGCGCGCCGCAGAAGAGCAGGGAAGCCTTGCGGAGCTGGAACAATATCCAATGATTGAATGGTTGTCTGGTGACAAGCAGGCACGGCTTGGTGAGGCAATAAGCCTCCTTGGTCCAAGGATGTTTTCTTGGTCGGTAAGTGACGCCGGCGCCTTGATGGGCGGAGGAGGAGGGAGCGGCGGCACCTATACAGAAGTTCGCAATGTCGCGAAAGTTCGTTCCGTAATGACCGAACTGGTAGGCGAGCTGGAAGGAATGAGCACCCCGGAAAGCGTGGTTACCTTCCGAGTGAAAAATGTAACCCACCGCGAAAAGAACGAGGAGGGGAAGTGGGTCACCTCAAAAGGGGCGGAGTACTACGAGATGCGCCTGAATAATCTGGATTTACCTGGCGAACTGGCACCGTTGTCGATGTTGACCAGTCAGTTCACCCCGACTTGGGCTATTACCGACGATGGCTGGATGGTGTTCGCCACCAAGAGCGCGCCAATTCGCAAAGCGTTGCGCGACGGCGTAAAGCCTGGGGCAAGCAGCATCAGGGACAACGAAGACGTTAAATCCTTTCTCGCTCGCCTTCCGGAGAATCCGGCAGCGATTTCGTGGAGCGATCCACGCCCCCTTGTCGGCGGCATAATTACCATGGCGCAAAGCATGTTGCCGATGCTTGCAGGCAGTATTTCTGCCGAGCAAATGCCTCTGGATTTGAATAAGTTTCCCGGGCCGGATGCATTCACCAAGCACCTACGAACATCCGAGTCGTGGACTGTTTCCGAGGCAAACGCGATGACATTTGAAAGTGTTGGAAGCGTAGGTCTGGGCGAAGTTTTGGTAAGCGTCATTATTGGAGCGGTGGGATTGGGAACTTGGATGACCCTGGGTGATGCCACAAGCACGTTGCCCAAAATGTTTCCCACTCCTTTTGTTGAAGCCAATGCGGAGCCAAGCACCGATGTTTTTACAGAGGAGTTTGTTGGTGAGCCTGATTTTGAGCTTGCAAAACTCGAAGTCGAGACCTTTTCATCCCTGGCCCGGCTTCAGGGAGCAATTATGGTTTTCCAATTGGAACACGGCGGTCTCCCCAGCGCTCTCGACAAGCTGAACGAGGCGTCGAAAGATTGGCCCACAGGCTTTCTTACCGATGGCGCCGGGGTCGGCACCGACGCATGGGGCCAGGAGTTTGTTTATCTACTAACCGGAGATGGCGCCTACCAACTTTATTCTTGTGGCCCCGACGGTTACGACAACAAGAAGGGGGGGGACGACATCGCGCTTGACTAAGCCACACTCGTCACAGCTTTTGATTGCGGCGTTCCTGTTAATTGCAGGTGCGCCGCGCGTCTTTACACAAGGCTCCGTTCAGCAGCCACAAGAGCTGGTAGTTGTTGCTCCAGAGGGGTTGCGCGCCCTGGCTGGTAGGCTAATGCCGGAAGTGCGGACAATCCTGGTGGAGGCGCGGGAGTGGACAGGTTTGCCGCCCAATTCAGCCCCACTTCGCATCGAGTGGGTGGCTGGGCGCGAAGAACTTCAACAAGCGCTAGGCCACCCGACTCCCAGATGGTTTGCTGCAGTTGCCATTCCTTCCCAGCGGCGCATTGTTATTGCCACGGAGATAGCAGGCTCGCGCGAACAGCTTCGCGTAACATTGCGTCACGAGTTGATGCACCTGGCAATGGCAGACCTGGACAGATCTGCCAGGTCGCGCCTTCCAGCCTGGTTTCATGAGGGCTGCGCCCAGGTTTTTGCTGGGGACATTTATTTGCGCGACCAGAACTCATCGGTTGGCTGGTTGCTGACAGCGGACGAACTTCCCCCATTGTCCGAGTTCAAGGACGGCTTTCCCAAGGACAGTTTTGGTGCAGCGGTTGGCTATCACCTAGGGAACGGGTTTGTTGAACGACTGGTGCGAGTTCACGGCCTGCCAAGCCTGCAGGAAGTTCTCAAGCAGGTCGCCGCAGGTGATGATTTTGATACCGCCCTGATTACCGTTACCGGACTGGGGGTGATAAGCCACGAAAAGGAACTTCGTGATGAAATTTCCGGCCTTTCGGGGATGAGCACCAATATTTACCGACGTATTTTTCTCGGATTGTCAGTATTCATTATCATTTCCTTTCCTATTATTCGCGCAAATAGGCTCCGCCGCCGTCGCCAACTTGAATTGCTCTGGGAAGAGGATGATGATTGCCCATCCGGCACCGCCTCAACCGCCGCCGCGGAAAAAACAGATGAGTGAAAAAAAACAATCGTGGCGCAAACGCGCACGTCGCCGTCTCCAGTTGTTGCTGGTGACTGTAGCCGGGCCACTTTTTTTCCGTGTCCTGTCGGCAACCTGGGAAATTAAGCGTGAAGGCATGGAGCATGCCCTTGAGAGCGGCAACGACTTGTCATATGCGGTGTGGCACGAGAGCATCCCGGCCGGAGTATCTACTCATTGCAACGTGGGAATGTGTGTAATGATTTCCCACCACCACGACGGATCCTTGGTTGAAAAAATTGCCCGCCGATTCGGTTATTTGACCGCCCGCGGCTCGAGTACCCGTGGCGGAGTCGGTGCAATTCGCAAAATGTTGCGCGACGCAGCGGTTGCCCACGGCCTGGTAATAACTCCGGATGGCCCGCAGGGGCCCGCCCACTCGGTTGCTCCGGGCTTGTTCTATGTGTCAGCGGTGACCCGGCGGCCAATGGTTACAATCTCGTTCGCCTCGTCCAAGCAATGGCGGGTAAACAAATCATGGGACCGCATGATTTTTCCGAAACCTTTCGCCAAGCTGGCCATCGTTTATGGTCAGCCATTTGATATACCCCGCAACGTGCTTGATGACAAAACAGCAACAGCGCGGGCGGTAGAGCAAATCAAAGACAGTTTCGCCGCCGGCCATGCGCGCGCGGCTCAGCTTGTTACCGAAATGTCGAGATGAACTCCCAGCAAATATTGGTTTTCAAACTGTCTTCTTCGGATGGCAATAAATTGCATGGAGCACTCAACCGAGATGGCGCTTGGGAATTTCGACGGGTTGACCACGCCACCTTTCAGGCACGCGGGGAGGGAGTTGTTGCCACCCTCTACAACAGCGGCAAGCTGGTAGTACAGGGGCGCGGCGCGGAAGGATTTACGGTGAAGTATCTGGGCGATGCGGCGCCCGTCAAGCGCGCCGCCACTGCCGCATCATCACGGGAAAGTGATGACGGACACCAAGAAGCATTGAGCGCAGAAGGTGAGCCAGACGTTGATTACGCCGGATCCGATGAAGCCGGCAAAGGCGACAGCTTCGGCGGGATAACAGTAGCTGCGGTGTTTGTTCCGCAGATGAAAATAGCCGAATTGCGCGAAGCCGGAGTCTGCGACTCCAAGCAGCTAAGCGATAAGCGGGTGAGGATTTTGGCACCGTGGATTCGCGACAATTACCAAACCTCGGAGCAGGTTCTTTCCGCTGCCGACTACAATCGGGCACATGCCGCTCATGGGTCCAATGTCAACAAACTACTAACCCATCTACACAGTAAGGTTCTTGGTGAGCTGGTGAATATTTCCCGCCCCGGCCTGTTGGTCGTCGACCGTTTCGGGGTCAATCTGCCGGTTTCGGCGGCAATGAAAGACTGTGGCGTTCCAGTAAAGGAAGTTCCCCGCGCTGAAGAGTGTGCAGCAGTTGCCGCCGCTTCCGTTCTGGCTCGCGAATCCTTCATCTTGTCACTTGCTTCTCATTGTCTTGACAGTGGCATTGATTTGCCGCTTGGAAGTGGGGCTCCGGTAAAGCGGGTATTGCGAGAGGTTAAAAGTATTCATTCAGCGGAGGCGTGGCCCCGCTTTTGCAAAATGCACTTCAAAAACGTAAGGATCGCGCTTAATAGTTGAGCATGACCGATACCTCCCACCAAGGCAAAAAAGGCGACCATCACCAGGACCGTGATTTCGTTCCGCTGGGCATAAAGATTCTGGTCGTCTCTGACACCAGAGACTTGCGCAGCGACACCAGCGGTGCATGGCTGGAAGAGCGTTGCCGGCAAGAAGGGCATCAGGTTCTGGAGCGCATGGTCGTGCGCGACGAGATAGAAGAGGTTCGGGCGCAAGTTGGCGCTTGGTGCCATGATCAGGAGGTGAACGCGGTTCTGGTTACCGGAGGAACCGGGCTGTTTGCCAGGGACATAACACCGGAAGCGGTTGAGCCACTGTTTGACAAATTCATTCCCGGTTTCGGCGAGTTGTTCCGGATGTTGTCCTATGAAGAAATAGGAACCGCCACAATCGAGTCGCGCGCTACTGCCGGTATCGTTGCCCGCACAGTGGTCTTTGTGATACCGGGTTCTCGCGGAGCGTGTCGTCTGGCTTTGGAAGACTTGATTCTTCCACAACTGGATTCGCGCACCAAGCCGTGCTCAATCGCCGGGATGATCGACCGGCTTTGAGTCTGGGTCGGGGTCGTCCACGTCCTCGAAATCCCCATCAGCGGCCTGCTCCACTTCCCGGCGGACAGTATCAAAGGGCTGAGCGACATCTTGGCGGATATCTCGGATGGCATCCTCGATACCGCTTTCTCTGCGCAAATCATTCATGGTGTTGCGGAAGCGGAAAAATGCGCGACCAATATCTTTTGCAACTTGTGGCAGCCGCCCACCGAACAGCACCAGGCCGACCATGACCGCAATCATCATTTCGGTCCAGCTGGGCAGGATGGCAATAATGCTCATGGGCCTATTTTAACGTGGGGACTCCAGCATGAAACGGGGCAAAATATTGAAGTAGAAGCCATTGTC
>NVRO01000015.1 GCA_002400895.1 Planctomycetota bacterium | reverse complement strand
GGCCGCCGGTCAGCCCGCCGCCATGAAACCAGACGATTGTGGCAAATTCGTTTTTGCCCTCAGGATAATAGATGTCCAACTCGCAGCGTTCCTTGATGTACGGGTCTGCCTTGCGAGTCGATTCGTTGTAGTATGGAATATTCAGTTCGGTTTTGTACTTGGCATCTTGGGCAAAAGCCGAGCCGGACATGCTGGCAAGGCAAAGGGTCAGAGTCAGAAGGGTTTTCATTAGTATTTATTTGTGGAGCTTTGTGGTTAAACCAGGATTAAGTCATACTGTTCAGGCAGCAGGATGTTGGAGAGTTTTCAACATCTAGGCGAAAAAATGATTCAACTTAACTCTGGTTGGTTTGGAGGGCGGCCTGCCCTGGCTTCAGCGCAGTTGCGAGAAGCGCACGACTTGGGATTTTACGGTATTTCTCTACTTCCGGGAGAGCCAGGGTTGAATTTGGAGGGCTTGGCGGAGGCCAGGGCAGACACCGGTGCTCGATTTGGGGCGGTGGCGCTTGACGCTCTGCGCCAAAATGACCAGGAAGGCCTGGGTGAGGTGGTTCCACGACTCAAGGAATTGGGCAGTAAATTATTGATAATTGAATCACCGCTACTGGCTAAAGAAACGCTGGTGGCTAGCGCTGAGCAATTACTATCCCGTAAACGTGCCGGCGCCAATCTTGATGGCGACGAGGCTTGCGAGCAATTCCTGCTTGCATTAGCTGATGACTGTAGCGGGGAGCAACAGTTGGAACACCTGGTACGCCGTTTGTATTCTGTGTGTCATGCTTATCCTGGGCTACAGATAGCACTTAGGCCGCACCCAAGCCCTGCCGGGTTGCTTAACCCCGAGTATTTCAGACTTCTTTTTGGTGAGCTTTCCGAACTTCCGGTTGGGCTATGGTACTGCCCTGGAACTGTCCATACCCGAATGGACTGTGGTCTCGAGGCGGTTGGCGATTGGCTGGAATTGGCACCCGACCGCATATTCGGTTGCAGCCTCCAGGACTATGCAGACGGGGTTACTCACCTGCTCCCCGGAGACGGGGTGGTTGATTTCCAGTCGATCGTGGAGTACATCCCCCGGGATTGCCAAAAAGTGCTGACAGTTGCGCCGGCGTATCCTAAGGAGGATTTGTTGGAGACAGTYCGCCTYCTCTACTCCTACGGAATTAAATGACCGTACCCGACCTTGCCGCTTTTGCAGCAGTCCTTCCCGACGAGGGGAAGGTGGTGTTGTGTACKCACCGTAATCCTGACCCTGATGGTCTGGGTGCCCTGCTCGGTCTGCAGTTTTTGCTCCGCGAAAAGTATGGTCTTGATTCCGACTTGGTGCTGGAGGGGAGGATTCGGCGTGCAGAGAACGTATCGATGCGTCGTTTATTGGAAATCAATTCCGTGCCCAAGGGCGGAATCGACCCATCCTGCTACGCCGGGGTGATGGTGGTTGATTCCCAGCCAGGATTTTCACACACTCATCCGCCGGGCGGTCTGGAGGTGTTGGTGGTCATCGACCATCACGAATCTGATGACGAAAGTAGGGACCGACTGGAGGATTCTTTCTGTTGGGTGGATTCTTCATACGGTTCAACCTCGACCATGGTCTTCGACTTGCTCAAGGCAGCAGGCGTTACTCCCGATGAGCGCACTGCGACTGGCATGTTCTGTGGTGTCCGCTACGACACCAATGACCTGGCGCGTGATGCCGATGAGCGCGATATCGAAGCCTATACAACCCTGCAACAGCTTGCAGATCGCAAGTTGGTGGCAGAAATTGATAATCCGGAGTTGTCGCGCGCTTACTTCGCGCAAATGGCTGAAGCGATTGACTGTTGTGTATGCCACGGCCCATTGTTGCTTACCTTGATGGGCAATGTTGCAAGTCCGGAAACCGTTGCTGAAGTAGCGGACTGGTTCGTCCGTCTCGAGGGCAAGCAATGGTCGCTGGCTGGCGGCGCTTGCGACGGGCTCTATCAGTTGTCGGTGCGGACTGATATGCCCGGTGCTGATGCCTACCCGGCCTTGCGCTACATCATCGGCTCCGAAGGTGCTGGTGGCGGACACGGTCGGATGGCGGGAGGACAAATCTCCCTTTCCGACATGAGTCTCGAGGAGGTTATTGCCATCGTTCGCCGTCGTGCACTCGAGGTCTTTGGAGAAAGTGACAGTGATGGTATGCCCTTGGTGGCGCGTCCCGACTCCAATCAGGCGGCTTGCCAGGATGCAGTTGATTGAGGATTAACCAATCCGCTGGCAGCATTTCTGCGGTTTGACAACCCTGCATGGGCGGCTTATCCTTCCCCGCCCTGAAAATGCGGCCGTAGCTCAGTGGTAGAGCTCAACCTTGCCAAGGTTGATGTCGTGGGTTCAAATCCCATCGGCCGCTCCAAATCAATCAGGTCAAGCTCCGAGGAGTTTGACCTGTATTTTTTTACCAACTGAATAAATTAACTATCGTGGGCGGTGGCAAGGTCGGCGTTCGCCTGGAGGAAAGTACTCCATTTATCGGGCAATTCTTCCTCGGTAAAAATGGCATCCACCGGGCATTCAGGCTCACATGCGCCGCAATCAATGCACTCGTCCGGGTGGATGAACATCGGTAGGTTGAGAGTCCCCGGCTGGGGCTCAGATTCGTAGATACACTCAACTGGGCAGACATCTACACAGGAAGCGTCTTTTACATTAACGCAGGGTTCGGCAATTATGTAAGTCATGACTTATTCAGGATGTACCAACAACGGGGGGCATGGCACGGTTTAGACCCCTTAAATACAGGACTGACGGCAAAGGTCAAGGGTTTTTCTCTAAGGAATCGCTATTCTGCGGGCGTGAGCCCTCCTCCGGCCCCAGTCTTTGCCCTATTGGCGGGATACCTGTTAGGTTCCGTCTCCTTCGCTTTGCTGCTTGCCCGTCTTGCCGGGGTCAATCTGCGCCAAGTCGGTAGCGGCAACCTTGGCGCAACCAATGCCGGCCGTGCCCTCGGTGCAAAATGGGCGGTTGTGGTGTATTGCCTCGATGCCCTCAAGGGGTGGCTGGTTCCATGGGTGTGCTTGAACCTCGAGGTTAGCCCACAGCTGGACGGTTATCTCACCCCCGATCATTGGCGATGGTTGGCGGCTGCCGGTGCCGGGGCGGGAGCTTGGATGGGTCACGTATGGCCGTTATGGCATGGTTTTAAGGGCGGCAAGGGGGCGGCAACTCTAAGTGGCGCTTTTTTGGCGCTTGAGCCAATGGCGGTGTTGGGCGCGGCAGTGGTCTTCCTGCTGGCAACCATAGTTATCCGGTATATGTCGGTAAGTTCGATGGCCTTTGGGCTTTGCCTACCCCTGAGCGTGTGGTTGCTCGATTCGAATATTGGTGATGGACCGCGCCGGCCAGTGATGATTTTTGCCTGCTGTGCCGCAGTCCTAACCTTTTGGACTCACCGTAGTAACCTCGGCCGTCTGCGCCGTGGTGAGGAAACTCCAATCGGTGGCAACAAGCAATGAGCACTTCCTCCGGTCGAAGTTTGGTTTTAGGTGATGGTGGTTGGGGCACGGCGATTGCCATGTCCTTGCATCGGGCCGGTCGTGAGGTGACAGTTTGGTCGATTGATGCCGATTATGCTGCCGAAGTCGTCCGCACTCGTACCAACTCAAAGTTCTTGCCGGGGCTGGAAATACCGGCCGAGATTCGCTGGACCGGTAAGCGTGAAGAGGCTCTTGATGGGGCGGTGGAGTATTACTCGGTAATCCCCACCCAATTCGTGCGGACCACGGTGGAAAGTTTTGACGGTGCCCTGTCTGAGTTGCCTGCGGTTTCCTGCTCCAAAGGATTGGAGCTTTCGACTTTTCGTCGCCCCAGCGAGATTCTGCTCGAGGCGGCCGGTGCAAGCGCTGGTATGGCGGTTCTTTCTGGTCCCTCTCATGCAGAGGAGACCGGGCACGGGCTCGCCACTTCACTCGTTATAGCTTCGGTTGACCCGGAACTTGCCGAGCGCATTCAACATCGAATTTCCGGTCCCGGACTACGGGTCTACACCAGCGCCGACATCACCGGGGTTGAACTTGGCGGTGCGCTAAAAAACGTCATTGCAGTAGCTGCCGGAGTAGCTGATGGCATTGGCCTCGGTGACAACGCCAAAGCCGCCTTGGTGGCGCGGGGCTTGGTCGAGATGGGACGATTTGGCCAAGCCTTTGGTGCCGACCGCGATACTTTCTTCGGCTTGTCGGGGGCCGGTGATTTGATGGTCACCTGTTACTCTCGCCATTCCCGAAACCGCAGTTTTGGCGAGCGCATCGGCAAGGGGGAGAGCCTTGAGAAGATCCGCGCCTCTACCGAGAAGGTGGCCGAAGGGGTGTGGACCTGTAAGGCGCTTGCTGAGGTTGCGGCTGAGCGCGGGATTGAAATGCCAATTACCCAACAGCTGTACTCCATTCTTTTTGCCGGAGTTGACCCTGCCGAGGCAGTCAGTCGGCTGATGCAACGTCCCTGGCGCAGCGAACTCGATCAAAGTAACTGCTGATTGCCATTCTGAACCGTATACAAACAGATGCTCGGACTTCTCCTCCTGCTTGCTCCCCTCGCTGACCCGGCTCAGACCGAAGATGGGTTTCGCGCGCTTGCCGAGCAAGTTGAGTTGCGTACTCTTGACAATGGTTTACGGGTGGTAGTTTTGCCGCGCGGCAAGGCACCGGTTGCTTCCTTCCACCTCTACGTGCGGGCAGGTGCCATTGACGAGGAGAGCGGCCTTACCGGACTGGCGCATTTCGCCGAGCACATGGCTTTCAAGGGCTCGCGACGCATCGGCGCTCTCAATTGGGCGCTCGAGTTGGAAGCGATGCGCCGCTGTGATTCTGCTTGGGCAGCCTATGAGCTGGCTGCAACCGATGAAAATGGTCTTTTCAGSGAGGACGAAGTTGCTGCTCGTTATCAACGCTTCCTGGCACTGGATGAACGCGCCGTAGGCTTGGCCGATGCCGGTCGCTTTGATGCTGCGGTGGAAAGCGCCGGAGGCCGCGACCAAAACGCAACTACCGGAGCTGACGCCACCCAATATTTCGTTTCCCTTCCAAGTAATCGTATGGAGCAGTGGTTCTGGCTGACCCGTGAACAGATTGGTGGTCCGGTGATGCGCGAGTTTTATCGGGAGCGCAGCGTGGTGATGGAGGAGCGGCGCATGCGTACCGACTCCAGCCCGGTTGGGGCCGCGGTTGAGGCCTTACTCAACACTGCCTTTGTTGCCCACCCCTATCGTGATTCAGCTATCGGGCACATGTCCGATTTGGAATTCCTCGATCGTCCCGAAATGATTCGTTTCTGGAAGCGACATTACACCGCTGAACGCATGGTGCTGGCGGTTGTTGGTAGGGTTGACCCCGATTTGGTTTTCGAATTTGCCGAGCGTTACCTGGGAGATTTGGCCGGCTCCGCCGGCGGCCGTCCACGCCGCACTACCGAGCCGGCCCAGCAGGGCGAACGCATCGTCAAACTGTCGCGACCGAGCAGTCCGATGGTGCTGGCTGGATGGCATACTCCGTCCCTGACCGGACGTTCCAATCAGATTTATGGCGCGTTGGCGGATTTGCTTTTCAATGGTCCTTCCTCGCGGGCATATGTCGGTCTGGTCAAGACCGATGGGATTGCCGCGCAAATCCAGGGATTCGCAGGGTTTCCCGGGCGCATCGACCCGAGTTTGTTTGTGGCTTTGACAGTGCCACTTCCTGGGAAGTCACCGCGTAAATGCCTTGAACGCCTACAAGCGGAAATAACTCGCCTGGCAGTTGATGGCCCCAATGACCGCGAGCTCGAAGGCTTGAAGCGTCGAACCAAAATGAAGGTGGTTGCTTCGTTAAGTTCGAATTCCGGTCTGGCCCGGGCACTGGCCGAAGCCGAAGCTGAAGATGGTGGTTGGAATGCTCTGTTTAATCAGTTGGTCGTAGTTGACGGCATTACTCCCGCAGAAATCCAGGCGGCCGCTKCCGGATTGAGTGAAAACCAACGGACCAGCATTTATTTGCTACCTCCGGGGATGAACTTTTCCGGTGAAATGGAAAAGATTGAGACTGGTGGCGTTGCGGAGGAAACCGAATGAAGCCGCGTAATGTCACCTTGTTGTTGGGCGGATTACTGGCAGCATGCGCCCAAACTCCCAATCAACCTTTTGCCGGCAAGTCGATTTCCGAGTTGTATTTACCGGAAGGCCCATGGGCGAGTGTCGGTCAAGTCCCGGTGCCAACAGCCGAKGAGTTCGTGCCGACTCAACCGCAGCGGCACATTCTCACCAGTGGTGTGACCGTGCTGTTGATGCCCAACCACGAGTTGCCGATTGTGGAGTTCAATTTGCGGATGCGTGGTGGGTCGTGGGCCGACCCTGCTGGTAAAACCGGCTTGGCTGAGATGACTGCTGCGGTGGTGCGCAACGGTGGTAGCGAACAGTGGCCCGGCGACAAACTTGATGACGAACTCGATTTTCTCGGCTCGTCAATGGAGTTTGCAGCTGACAATGATTCGACCAGCGGTGGCTTTTCCTGTTTGCCAGCGGATTTTGATTCCCTGCTCGACATCTTTGACCAGCTGCTGGACTCACCGCATTTCCCGGAGGAAAAGATTGAGACCGTCCGTGGGCAAATGTTGGCGGAGATTGCTGCCCGTAATGACGACGCCGGAGGTGTCGCCGACCGCGAATCCGCGCGTGCCTATTTCGGCGTTGAAGACCCGCGGGTGCGCCGTCAAGAAGTCGCGACGGTAAACGCAATCCAGCGCGAAGATCTGCTCGCGTTTCATCGAGCGAGCTATGGCAGTCGGCGAGCCTTGATTACCGTCTATGGTGATTTTGCCGAGTCCGAGGTGCTGAACCGAATGGAAGATTACTTCGGTACCTGGTTGGTGCAATCCGCCAAGCCGGTTGAAGTTCCAATCGATGTTCCGGCAAGCTACCGACAGGTGTTCTTGTTGGATCGAGATGACGTTAACCAGACTGAAATTCGTCTTCTCCATCAAGGTATTCGTCGCAGCCATCCTGATTACCCGGCCTTGCGGCTGGGCGCCTACATCGTCGGGGCCGGTGGCTTTGGTAACCGCATGATGACCCGTATTCGCCGGGAGTTGGGGTTGGCATACGGAGCAGGCGCATACTGGGCAGGCAGTTTTGAGCAACAAGGCCTGTTTCGGGGCTTCTGCGCCACCAGTAATGCCAGTGCTCTGCAGGCGACCAGTGAAATGCTCAAGGTGTTGACGGATTTCTTGTCTGAGGGAGTGGGTAGCGACGAGTTCGAACATGCCAAGATGCGCTTACTCAATGCCGAGGTATTCGACGTCGACACTTCCAGGAAGATGCTGGCGCGAATTGCCGGCTTGGAGTTTTATGGTTATCCCTGGAATTTTTACGAGAATGCTTCCCTGGCGATTGCCGAGTTGACTGCGGAACAAGTAATCGAGGCCTGTAGCCGCCACTTGGATCCTTCAAATTTGAGCATTTTTGTTGCCGGTAATGTGGCCGAATTCGAGGGCGATTTTGCCACCATCGGCGAGGTGCAGAGTTGGAATGTTGATCTCGGAACCACAGCTCGTGAAGATGCGGGTGAGAAGCCCTCGGACCAGTTGGCCGCGGCCCAACTGGCGGAACATCTGTTGTCCAGTCATGGTGGTCGCAAGGCCTGGGAGAATATCGGTGCAGTGTGGGAACGTGTCACTCAAGACGACGTAACTGCCAAGGAGATCTGGATGGTACATCCCAACCGCTTCCGAGCGGTCATTGATGGAGCTGATGCCAGTAGTATCGAAGTCCTCGATGGCGAATCCGGTTGGGTCAAGGATTCCTTCGGAGTGCGCCACTACCAGGCCGATGAGATTGCCAGCAGGCAAATCTGGTTTGGCGATAAATTACCAATGGTGCTGATGCGGCTTGCGCGTGACGAATACCAGCTGAGCATCCCGCAAGAAAATGTCCTCATGCTGGTCGGATTCGGCTCGGAGCTACTGCTTCATATTGGCGAAGATGGCCTTTGCCGGAGCGTGCAAGGAGCAGGTGGGACTTACCTGTTCAATGATTACGCCCTGAGTGGCGCAGTAATGATGCCACAGCACGCCGACTGGAGCTTTGCAGAGGAAAGCGTCGGCCTTAGCTGCGAATGGAAGGTAAACCCGGAACTATCATCCGCATGGTTCCAGCAACCCTGACTCCCCGACTCAATTGACTTCAACCGAACGATATCCCTTAATTCCGCGTCGCCGCATGGCTGATGATTGGGTTCCCACTGACTGGAATGTAATCGAACCGGTTTACGCCGAGTTGGAACATCGAGAACTCGCCTCCACGCTGGAGGTGGAGGAGTGGTTGCTGGATCTTTCAGAGGTTGACTCCTTGATTGGGGGAGTTGCAAGCCGTCGCTACAGTGCTACTGCCTGCAATACTGAAGACCAGGAAGCTGAACGCCTGCATCTCGACTACCAAACCAAAGTGTTGCCCGAGGTCGCCAAGGTGGGCGACCGACTAACCCGCAAGTATCTGGCTTGCGAACACCGTCATGGCCTCAATCGCGATTATTGGCAAGTTCATGACCGTGACGCGGAACGGGCGGTCGAAATATTTCGCGAGGAAAATGTCGACCTGGATGCCAAAGATGAGGAGTTGGCGGTTAAGTACGGTCGCATCAGCGGGTCGATGACGGTTGAATTTGAAGGACGTGTCTGCACTTTGCAGGAGATGTCGAAGCATCTTGAAAATACCGACCGTCAGCACCGCGAACAGGCTTGGAGACTGGTCAGTGAGCGCCGTTTGCAGGATCGTGTGGTTCTCGACGAGTTGTTCGACCGCATGATTGCCTTGCGCCACAGGATTGCCGGTAATGCTGGTTACGACAACTATCGCGATTACAAGCATGATGCCAAGCATCGCTTCGACTACAGCCCGGCAGACTGCCAGGCCTTGCATGAGAATGTAAGTCGACATGTAATGCCGGTTTTGTCGCGAATCCAGAAACGTCGCCAGCAGTTACTTGGTATCGAGCCCCTGCGTCCATGGGATCTCGCGGTGGATCCTGAAGGTCTCCCTCCCTTTCAACCCTTCGATGGTCAGGAGGAGCAGGTCAGGGTTGCGGCGAATATTTTGGAGCAGGTCGATGCCGAAGTTGCCGCCGATTTGCGGTGGATGAGCGAAAAAGAAATGCTCGACCTGGATACTCGCCCGGGTAAGCGACCTGGCGGCTACATGGATGTATTTGGTGATGTGCGTTGGCCGTTCATCTTCTCGAATTCATCACCCACCCATTCTGGTATCGAAACTTTAATCCACGAAGCTGGTCATGCCCGCCATTCGCTGCTGGCGCGTGCGCTCGAACCCAGCGAATATCGTGAGTCCCCACTGGAGTTTGCGGAAGTCGCCTCGATGGGCATGGAGGCAATGTGCATGGAGCACCTGAACGCGGCTTATCCCGAGCAGGAAGCTCGACGGGCGGCCATCGATTCGCTCGAGGGAATGCTGTCGAGCCTGGCATGGACCTGCACCATTGATGCCTTTCAGCATGAGCTTTATCTGGCGCCAACCATGAGTCACATTGAGCGCACCGCCTGCTGGGCAAGGACATGGTCCAGGTTTTCCACCGGTACCGTCGATTGGGGTGGAATTGAGGACGCTCGCGATACCCGCTGGCAGGCACAGCTACATGTTTTTGAAGTGCCCTTCTACTACATTGAATATGCTCTCGCGCAAATGGGAGCGATGCAGTTGTGGTTGAACTACCGGGTCAATGCAGAAACGGCCATCGATGCATATCGCCGTGGATTGGCACTGGGGGGGTCGCGCCCCTTGCCGGATTTGTTTGCTGCTGCCGGGTTAAAGTTCGACCCACGTGGCGACCAGCTGCCCACATTGGTTGCCGAAGTCGAACAAGCATGGCTTGCATTGTGTGGAGTTGACAAATGAAATCGACCTGGATTGTCGGCGATATTCATGGTTGCGCCAAGGAGCTGGGTACCCTGATAGACAAACTGGAGCTGCAAGCGGACGATCGTTTTATTTCGGTGGGAGACCTTTACCACCGTGGTCCCGACCCGGTTGGAGTGGCAGAACTGATGTTGGCCCTCCCTCAGTTCGAGTTGGTACTCGGMAACCACGAGCGGGTATTGGTGGAACGATTGAATCGGCTCCCCGCCGAGGTCGATTTGAGTGGGTTTGATGCCCATGATCTGGCCGGTGATGGTGGTACCACTATGGCCGAGTTCAATCCGGCCGACTCGGACAAACTTCTTTCCCTGGTGCGTGGGCGACCCTACTTCATTCGCGGTGAGCATGAGGGGCAAGGCTGGCTGATCGTGCATGCAGGTGTAATCCCTGGCAAGTCGGTTGAAGACTGTACTCCGTTTGAACTTACCCGCGTTCGTGAACTGAGCAATATGCCGGGCAATCCTTTTTGGGGCGAAGTCTGGGCGGGGCCGGAATTGGTCATCTACGGACATACTGTATTCCGGTTCATGCGGACCCACTTCGTCGGGGAAAAGTTGGTGTCGCWGGGGCTTGATACCGGGTGTGTTTATGGAGGAACTTTGACCGCCTATCGGATCGAAGATGGAAGTGTGGTTGAAGTCGCCGCCGAACGGAGCTATTGGCCGCTCCGGTGAGATGACCGCGCGCGGTTAGAATCTTGCCGCAATGTCGAGCAAGCAACCCGTCTCCATGGACAAGATTGTTTCCCTGTGCAAGCGCCGGGGTTTCGTTTTTCCGGCTTCTGAAATCTATGGTGGACAAGGGTCAACTTATGACTGGGGTCCACTCGGAGTGGAACTGAAGCGTCGAGTGAAAGAAGCATGGTGGGAGAGCATGGTTTACTCCCGGCAAGATGTCGTCGGCCTGGATTCGGCGATTATTCAATCTCCAGATGTGTGGCGAGCGTCCGGCCACGTTGACGGCTTCTCCGACCCGTTGATTGATAACAAGACCTCGAAGGCTCGTTATCGCGCCGACCATCTGGTTGAAAACAAAATTGCCAAGTATGAGAAGAAAGGTCGTAGCGAAAATGCAGCTGCGCTACAGGACAAGTTGAATGCTGCCATCAGCGACAATGAGGCCCTGCGCCAGTTAATTATCGACGAGGGCATCAAGTGCCCGGTGAGCGGGACCGACGATTGGACCGAGGTTCGTCAGTTCAACCTGATGTTCGAAACCCACGTTGGTGCCCTGCAGGACAGTGCCAGCATTGCCTACCTGCGCCCCGAGACAGCTCAGGGGATTTTCATCAACTTCAACAATGTGGTGACTGCTTCGCGCAAGAAGTTGCCTTTTGGAATCGCTCAAATCGGCAAGTCATTTCGCA
>NVRO01000014.1 GCA_002400895.1 Planctomycetota bacterium | reverse complement strand
ACCCCACGGCCGAGATCAAGCGCCCGCCCGGTGACCATTTCGACCCCGCGGCCGAGACCAAGCGCCCGCCCGGTGACCATTTCGACCCCGCGGCCCAAACCCCGACCAAGACCTGCGGTAATTTCACCGCCACGGCCCAAGCCCAGTCCTCACCCCAGCCCGCGACCACAGCCCAAACCGCGGCCGAGACCAAGGAATTGAATCAGGACGGCAAGCAGAGCGCGCTTCGCAACAGCTGGGCGCGCGATGCGTCCCGCTCGCTGGGCTTCAATTCACAGCCAATCCGCCCCTGCAGATGCCCGGGCTGGATTTGAAATGAGTTCAACAGCAGTTGATGTTCGGTCAACTGGAATCCAAGTTCCTGGTCCAATCCGCTATTCATTGCCAGCCGCAATATCTACAGCGAGTTGAGTGCCTGTGCAGAGGTAATACCGGGAGCCTCGCACAACAAGCGATAATGGGCTTTGATGTCCTTGATCAAGACCGCCCGTGATGAAGCATCCGACAGCAGCTCCTGGCGCGTGCGACGCTCAAAGGAAACCAGTTGCCGAGCAAAGTCTTCGACCAACTTCATTTGCGCCGGAACTTCGCTGCCGAGGGTAAGTTGGTTGCTGATTTGAAAGAGATGCCCCAGCGCACGACTGCCTTCACCATGCACACCACGTACCGCCAACTTGGCGCCTCGAGCAGCTTGCATCGCCTGCTGGGTAGCAGTGTTGTTCCGCGACAAGGCCGGCAAATGGACCAATAAGCTGGCGCGCATCCCGGTACCAACATTGGAAGGGCACGCAGTCAGATATCCGAATCGTCGATGCCGCGCCAGGTTGAAGCGTTCGCTGAGGCTGTGCATCAACGGCTGGGAGACCTTGAAGGCGACATCAAAGTTGAGGCCGGCGGCAAAGCTTTGCGAGCGGAAATGATCCTCTTCGTTGACCATTAACCCGAGGCTTTCCTCGGCATTGAAGAGCACCAGAGCAGGACGGGACGACTCCAGCAAATCACGGGAAGCCAGACTTCGCTCGACCAGTAAATCACCGTCAGCCTGGCTCAGTGAACCCGGCTCGATGGCAAGATTATCCGGGAAGATTCCGCCCAGGCGTTCGCGCGCCTGCTCACATAAATCCGCTGCCTGCTTGGCGCTGATCAAGTGCGGGAAGGGCAGGCCGGAAACATTTCGTGCCAGGCGAATGCGAGTGGCAACCACCACGTCCGATTCCGGACCACCCGGCAACAGCCAAGCCGGCGGATTCTCCAGAAGTGGTTCAAGGCGTTCATCCACGTTCCGGATTGTAAGCCAGCCGAGCTAGAATCATTCAGGTGCAACCAAAGCGCAATACGACCGGGCGGCAGCAATGGCGCGAGCTCCTGGCAGTCGGGCTTTGGATTATCCTTGTCCTTACCTGTGGCACCTTGGGCTACGCTCTGATCGAAGGGTGGAGTCTGCTCGACGCGCTCTTCATTACCGTACTCACGGTCAGTTTCGGCGGCTTCCGCGAGGTCGGTGAAATTTCAGCCCCCGGGCAGGTGCTCACCATTGCCCTGATTGTCGCCGGGGTTGCCAGTTTCTTTTTTGCTGGCGGGGTATTTGCTCGAACACTCATCAAGAACATGCCCATCAGAGAGGCAAAACGCATGCAAAAATCAATCGACAAATTAAGCGGGCACATTATTTTATGTGGCTGCGGTCGACTCGGCGCAATTGTCCGCGCTGAACTTTCCCTGAGTCAACGGAATTCCGTTGTTATCGAACGCGACGAAGACACCATTGCCAACTTGCGGGAGGACAAGGTGCTTTCGATTTGTGGCGATGCTACTGACGAAGAAACCTTGAAATTGGCAGGTATTGAAAGGGCCGCCGGGGTCATTGCCGCAGTCGGAACCGACGCTGACAATGTCTTCATCACCCTTACCGCCAGACGCAAGAACCGGACCTGCCCGATTGTGGCCAGGGCCGAGGACCCACGAACAGAACCTAAACTAATGGCGGTTGGTGCGACCTCGGTGGTTACTCCCTACCAGCTTGGCGGACACCGCCTGGCTCAGGCTTTTCTGCGTCCGGGCGCCGTCGACCTCGCCGACCTTGCCCTTGGCAGCATTCGCCACGAAGTCCTGATTGAGGAAGTCGTTATTCCTGCCTCGGAAGTAAGCCAGAATCGCACGCTCAGGACTCTGGAAGTCAGTGCGCGCTTCGGACTGATTGCAATCGCCGTTCGCAATGAAGGACAATTACGCTTCAACCCGCGCGCAGAGGAGCAACTGGAGGAAGGCGATGCGCTGATGGTCATGGGGCACCGCGTCGACGTCGACGCATTTGCCCATGCCATCAAGCAGAGCTAGAGGATTGCCTTGCCGAAAGCGGAAAGGATCAACTCCTTGACCAACTCGGCGGTCTGGTTGCCGTGGTCGAGAATCGGATTCAACTCGACTATGTCGGCGGAACACATTTTGCCACTATCGGCAATAGTTTCCATGAACAGGTGAGCCTCCCGAAAGTCGACTCCGCCGGGGACACGGGTTCCGGTGCCGGGCGCAATCTCGGGGTCGAGTCCGTCGACATCGAAGGAGAGATGGAAGCCGGCAGTATCGGCACAGACCACTTCGAGCGCCCGGGTAATGACTACATGCATGCCCAACTCGTCAATGTCACGCATGGTCCAGACATTGATCCCAGCCGCTTTGATTGCTGCACGCTCTCCCCGGTCGACTTCGCGAATCCCCACCAGAGCAACATTTTTGGGGTCAACTTTGGGCCCATCACCACCGATTGCACACAAACTTGGGTCACCCTGACCAAGTAGCACTGCCAACGGCATGCCGTGAATATTGCCGGAAGGAGAGCTCGCGGGCGAGTTCATGTCGCCATGGGCATCAAACCAGATCAAGCCGAGGTTTTGACCTTGGGCACGGAAATGTGCCGCAGCACCAGCCACCGAACCCATTGCCAGCGAGTGGTCACCTCCATACATGAGTGGGAAGGCACCCTCATCAAGGGCGCGTTGAACCCGTTTGCATAAACGCTCGCAAACATGCTGGATTTCGTTCTTGAAGCGAAGATTGGAGTCATCGGCAACCCGTGATTCCATCGAAGGCACTTGCACATCCTGCTCCCGACCGACTTCCAGTCCCAACTTCCGCAAACCGGCGGCAACTCCGGCCACGCGCAATGCACTCGGGCCCATGTCGGTACCACGGTGCTGAGCACCGAGGTCGATAGGCACCCCGATAATGCGAATTGGATTGGTCATGGCTTTAGTTTACCCCAAGGGCGCAACTATTCGGGTTCAACCCCCAACACTTCCATCACCTCGCGGGTTCGCGCTTCCATCACCGCGCGATTGTCAGATTCTAGATTCATGCGCAGCAAGGGTTCGGTGTTTGACATCCGCAGATTAACCCACCACCAGTCGTGTTCGCTAGGGTCGCCATAGGCAATGGTGATGCCATCAAGCTCGTCCTGCTCAGCGTCTCCGTAATGTGCCTTGAGTTTTTCAATCGCTCCGAGTTTGTCTTCGACCTTGAAGTTGACTTCGCCGGTACTGTGGTAGCACATCAACTCGTCCAGCATTTCCGAGAAGGGACGGTCGGAGCGAGAAACCAGGTTGAGCACCGACAACAGGATGATTTCCGAACTGTCGGCAAACCAGTTGTCGCGAAAGTAATAGTGTCCACTGAGTTCGCCGCCGAACGGAGCGTTGAATTCGCGCATCCGCGCCTTCAGGAAGGAATGTCCGACCCGCTCCTTGATTGGTTTGCCACCGAGCGCCTTGATGCGCTCAGGCAATACCCAGGAGGAGCGGAGGTCATAGACAATCGCGCCGCCCGGCTCGCGGGACAGAATGTCGTTGGCCACCAGGGTAGTGATAATGTCGTTACCAATCGCACGACCATTTTCATCCACAAAACAGCAGCGGTCGGCATCACCATCGAATGCAGCACCGACTTCAGCCCCGCACTCGCCAATTAATTTCTGCAAGTCGACCAGATTCTTCTGGTTGAGGGGGTTGGCTTCATGATTGGGGAAGGTGCCATCCATCTCGAAGAACAGACCATGGTGTTCGACCATCGGCAAACGCTTCAGCAAATGCGGAAAAGTATGCGCGGCCATCCCATTGGCCGCATCCGAAGCCAGCATTATCGGCCGCGAAATGTCCGCCCACTTCAGTACATGGTCGATATAACCATCCATTACCTCAACTTCCTCAAATCCACCGCGTTCCGCCACCGGCACCGGTGCGGTTGCAGCGGTGGCCATCGCCTCGATGTCCATGATGCCGTTGTCCCCGGAAATCGGCTTGGCCTGATCCCGGCACAACTTGAAGCCGATGTACTCCGCGGGGTTATGGCTGGCAGTCACGATTACCCCACCGGCGGCTTCAAGGTGTCCAATCGCAAAGTACAACTGCGGAGTTGAACAAAGCCCGACGGCAATTACTGAAAGGCCGCCATCGCGTACACCATCAATGAAAGCGGCGGATATTTCCGGCGACATTGAACGCATATCACGCCCCACCACCACCGGTTCGGCAGCGAGAAAATCGGCGTAGGCCCGGCCAATCCGGTATGCCAACTGAGCGTCTATCTGGTCGGGGTAGGTTCCACGAATGTCGTAAGCCTTGAAGACTGACATGTTTATTCGATTGGTTGTGGAGACAAGACTTCCATCAATCCATTGGCGGCACGATTGATGTCGTTGTCAGTAACACCACGATGAGTGACAAAACGCAGAAGACGATCACCGAGCGCAAGTGCCAACACATCATGGTCACGCAATGCTGCTTCGACCATCGGCGCGTCGAGGTCAGGATTGGTGATTTCGACGAAAAGGATATTGGTGTCAATGGTTTGTTGAGCCAGTTGCAATCCCGGGATTCCCAAAATGGCGCCGCCCAACTTGCGACAACGAGCATTGTCATCCTGGATGATGTCGACAACTTCATCCAGTGCGACCAGACCACAAGCAGCCATATAACCGGATTGACGCATGCCGCCACCCATCCACTTGCGCACCCGGCGAGCCCGCTCGATAAAAACTCCATTGCCCATCAAGATTGAACCGATCGGGCATGACAGACCCTTGCACAGGGAAATCGCAAGTGAATCGCACAAGCTGGAATAAACCGCAGGGTCCACTTCGGTTTCAACTAAAGCATTGAACAAGCGGGCGCCGTCGATATGGACCGGAATCCCGGCATCAACAGACAATCCCCGCAGCTCTTGCAGATAGGACATTGGCAGAATAGCTCCACCGGAGAAGAGATGAGTTTGCTCAAGGCAAATTAAACCGGTCCGCGGCATGTGCACCGAAGGCGGACGAATCGCCGCAGCAACCTCATCTACTGGCAGCATTCCCGAGTCCCCCGACATCGTACGCACGTGGGCACCAGCMACCCGTGACAAGCCGCYACCTTCGAATTGGAAGATGTGAGCATTGGTCTCGACCATCACTTCCTCCCCCGGCTCGATGTGAGCAGCCACCGCGCACTGGTTGGACATGGTTCCGGAGGGCATGAACAGTGCGGCCTCAAAGCCGAACATGTCGCAGAAACGGTGCTCAAGCTTTTGCACGGTAGGGTCATCCCCGAGCACATCGTCACCGACATGGGCTGACATCATCGCCTCAAGCATGTGCGGGGTCGGACGAGTTACGGTATCCGAACGGAAATCTGCCAGGTGGGAATGTGCCATCAGAGGGTGTTAATGAAGTCGTGAACGCGCCCGATTCCCTTGTCGATGGTGGGGATGTCGGTGGCGTAGGAGAAACGCAAGTAGCCTTCGCCTTCGGAGCCGAATGCAGTGCCCGCCAGAGCCGCCACTCCGGCTTCAGCCAGCAGACGATCCTGCAACTCCTTGGACCTCATGCCGACTTCGCGGATATTGGGCATGACGTAAAAGGCACCCTTGGGCAGGTGACAGGAAAACCCGGGAATCTGGTTAATCAAGTCGACGATGTGGCGACGACGCTTGTCAAACTCAGCGTGCATTGCCTGCGCCCCTGATTGGTCACCCGTCAGCGCCTCAATCGCAGCAATTTGGGTGAAGCTGGCAGTACAAGAGTTTGAGTTGATCATCAATTTGGTAATCACTTCACACAACTCCGGGCTCATCACTCCATAGCCACAGCGCCATCCGGTCATCGCCCAGGTTTTGGAAAAACCATCAAGCATGATGATGCGGTCGCGCACCGCATCATCAATCATCGGGCTGACGTGCTCTTCGCCATCGTAGAGCAATCGACTGTAGATTTCGTCCGAAAGAATCCAGATGTCGGGGCGATCGCGCAAAGCGGCGATTACTTCCTCTAATTGCTCGCGCGAAGTGACCCCTCCAGTAGGGTTGGCCGGCGAGTTGAGAATCACCATTTTGGTGTTGGGAGTAAGCTGTGAAATTACATCCTGGGGGTCGAGCGAAAATCCATTCGACTCGCGTAACGGGCAGGACACCGGGGTCGCCCCGGAAAAGGCAATCATCGACTCGTAAATTGGAAACCCCGGATTCGGGTAGATAACTTCGTCGCCGCTCTCACACAGCGCCAGGATGGAATAAAACATGACCGGCTTGCCGCCCGGGACTACACATACCTCGTTTGCAGCGACCGTGATTCCGCGGGTACGGCTGACATAATCGGCAATCGCCTCGCGAGTCTGCGGCAAACCGGCAGCCGGACCATAATGGGTCCAACCGTCGGCCAAAGCTTGCCGCCCGGCTTCGACAATGTTGCCGGGAGTATCAAAATCAGGTTCGCCAATCTCAAGGTGAACGATATCGTGCCCCTCGGCTTCAAGTTGTTTGGCCCGGGCGAGGACTTCGAAAGCAGTTTCAGTCCCTAGGCGCGCCATACGCGAGGCCAAATTTAGCGTGGAGAGGGTTTGGGACATCTAGGCCTCATTCTAGCCGCTCTGTTGTTCCCGTTCGGTAACCAAATCAACTCTTGGAGAGGGAGAATATTGGTATCTCAGTTGCTAGTCTTTGATTGATGCCAGGTTTGTTACCGCCCCTCCTCATGGCTGCCGTCATGCTGCTCCCAGCTTGCGGTCAGGAACCGGATTTGGTGGTCTACTCCTCGCTCGATCAGGTTCACTCGGAGAAAATAATTGAACTGTTCGCGCAACGGACTGGCCTTGACGTATCTGCCCAATGGGATGTCGAAGCCAACAAGACCGTCGGCCTGGTCAACCGACTGATTGCCGAGGCCTCCAACCCGCGCGCCGATGTCTATTGGAACAACGAGATTGCCCACACTATCCGTTTGAAGAATGCCGGCATTACAGCCCCCTATTTGAGTCCCTCGGCCAGGGATATTCCGGCTTCTTTCAAGGATGCTGAAGGTCACTGGACCGGGTTTGCCGGACGCGCTCGGGTAATTATGTACCGGCCAGATCTGCTCGGCGACAGCCAGCCGCCGACCCGGGTTGAAGATTTGGCACAGCCCGACTTCGCCGCCAGCGGCGGCATGGCCCGCCCCCTTACCGGCACTACCCTCACCCACTTTGCCCTGCTCAGTCTGCGTAACGGCAAACAAGCCACCCTTGATTGGCTCGAACACGCCAAGCGGAGTGGACTTTCCTTCGGCCCCGGTAATGCCGCTGCCATGCGCCGCGTTTGCGAGGGTGATTTCGCCTGGTGCCTGACCGACACCGACGATGCCGCCGCTGCCCGCCGCAATGGCTATGCGGTGGAGGTGCTCTACCCCGACCAGGGCGAAGCCGGCATCGGCACAGTTCTGATTCCGAACACCGCCTGCCTGATCAATGGTGCCCCTCACCCCGAGGCAGCTCGCCGTTTCCTCGACTTCCTGCTCTCCGAAGAGGTCGAAGCCATGCTCGCTCAAGCCGATTCGGAACAAATACCGTTGCGGGCCAGTGTTCCGGTGCCCGCCCACGTCAAACTTCCGGGCATAGATTTCCACGCCATGGAAGTTGACTGGGAGGCTGCCGCACGTGAACTCGAGTTGCGGCAAATTGACTTCAAGCAACTATTCCTCGAGTGAATCCCTTACGCACCCGTTCGGCCGGACCGATGCTGGTCTTCGCCGCGGCAATAACCCTGGTTGCCGCCTGGCTGCCGCTGTGGCCAAGCTTGAGCTCGCTCCTCGACCTGAGCGCATTCACCAACCTGGCCGACCCCCGCCTTTGCGGATTGTTAATGCGCACGATATGGCTTTCGACTTGCGCCGCAGCATTGAGTGCTGCGTGTGGTTTACCACTGGCAATATTGGCAACCCGCCTGCGCTTGCCCGGCGCCGCCATCTGTGCGCTCTTGCTGCCCCTTCCTCTGTTGCTACCACCATTGTTAATTGCCCAAGCCTGGCATGGTATGTTCGGCATCGATGGCCCGTGGGCGGCAGTCTTCACCCTGGGACTTTCTTGCGCACCATTTCCCGCCTTACTGGCAGCTCGTGCCTTGGAGCGGCAAGCGGCCAGCGCCCATGAGTCGGCGCTACTTAGTGGTGGTCGCAAACTTGCCTTGGAGCAGATGGTGCGAACGGCCTTACCGGCAACCGCCCTCGGYGCGGCCCTTGCCTTTTTGTTCATCGCCAGTGACTTCGCAGTTCCCGACTATTTTGCCGCGGTCGGTGACAAGTTCTCGGTGTACGCCGCGGAAGTCTTTAACGGTTGGCGCTCGGAACAACTGGGAGTTGGAGCCGCCGCTGCCGCTCCCCTGGTGTTGGTGGCTGGTCTGGTGTTGTATTGGTGCTTGTGGCTACGTGACACCCACAGTGGTACCGATGGCGGCAACCACCGTGCCTTGAGCAAGCTTGACTGTGGTCGGGGYAAGTTGCCGCTCAGTTTGCTGGCATGGTCGTTGCTCGCGGTGGTGCTATTGGCACCATTGGCACGAATTTTGTTCGAGACCGGTGCCGCTGGACCAAACGCCGATGGTGATTGGATGACCCGCTCCACTGCATCCTTCAATCACGCTCTTGAACGKGGACGTGAAGACCTTGCCCGCTCCTTGCGCACCGGGGCTGCGGCCGGCTTGATTACCTTGATGGTGGCACCAATATGGGCCCACTTCATCGTCAAACTTCCCGCCGGTCGGCTGAGCCGCTGGCTCCAGGTGTTGATTGCTTTGCCACTACTGGCGCCTGCGGTCGGCACCGGACTGGGGACAATCCTGATCTGGAATAACCCCATGACTTACCGTTTTTATGATTCGTGGATGCTGCCGCCATTGATAATGGCCGGACGCTTCATGCCGATTGCCATTTTCCTCCTCGCTGAGCGCATGAAGAGAACTCCGCCCAGCCAGATCGACGCCGCCGCAATCTGCGGTGCACCCTACTGGCAACAACTTTTCCGTTATCAACTGGGACCATACCGATCCGCATGGTTTTTGAGTGCTGCCCTGGTTGCGGTGTTCAGCATTCGGGAACTTGACCTCGCGGTTCTGATTCCGGCTGCCAACCCCTCCGCGGCAGTGCGTTACTACAACGCCCTACACTTTGCCCGTGACGGGTTTGTCGCCGCCTTTGGTCTGATGATTGCACTGGTACTGTTCCTGCCTGTCGCCCTCCACTCCCTGTGGAACGGGCTCAACCAAAATAAATCTTGAGCTGTCTTCTCGCTTTAAACCGGATTACACATCGTCTCAACACCCACCTGGTACTTGACGATTTGAATCTCGAACTCGCCGCGGCGACGCGTTTGACTATCGCCGGCCGTAGTGGAGCCGGCAAATCAACTCTACTACGCCTGATTGCCGGCCTCGAAGCTCCCCAGCAAGGCGAAATAACCATCGGCGGAAAAGCCGCCTCCAGCAAGAACCGTATTCACTTGCCGCCGTGGCAGCGTGGCATCCAAATGGTGTTTCAGGATCTCGGGCTGTGGCCCAGCCGCAGTGCGCAGCAAAATATCACCGATTCCCTACGCGCCGGTGGAATGGACAAATCCAAAGCCCAACAACTGGCAATCGAATCTCTTGAGCGGGTCGGTCTGGGCGGAATGGAAAGCCGCTTTCCGGCCTCCTTATCCGGCGGCGAAGCCCGACGTCTGGCATTTGCCCGCGCCCTTGCCGGTCACCCGCAACTTTTGTTGCTGGATGAACCATTCGCCAGCCTCGACCCGGTCGCCCGTGCCGAAGGACTCGACTTCCTCGACGAGGTACTGAGCATTAGTGATGCTGCCGTCATCCTCGTAACCCACGAGCCAGCCGAAGCGCTGCGGCTGGGGGGCCAAGTTGCAATCCTCAATAACGGCAAACTTCAAACCTCGGTCAGCGCCGTTGAACTATGTACCGACCCCGAGCTTTTCCGCCAGGCACTGGAGGCATGAAGGCCAGCCTGCTACCTGCCCTGGCGGCCACTGCGGCCGGAGTATGGGTTCTGTTTAAAGTCCTGATCCCTGCCGCACCCCCGCTGGCAATAGAAATCGTATCTTCCCGACAGTGCCTGGAATGCCATGCCGAAGTTGCCGCCGAATGGCAGGCCTCACACCACGCCTTCGCCTACCGACAGTTGATATCGTCAACGGCAATCGCGAACTTTTACCAGTTCGTAAATGCCCCATCGTTGCGGCGGAGTTGGGTTGGCCAACCTGTTGAGGAGATGATTGAATTGCGCATCTTCTCCTCATCCCACTCAATGCCCAGTCCCGGTGCATCGTTCGCCCAGGCGTAACCGTCCTCCCACTGGATCTGCACGGGGAAGAAACCTGTGGCGTAGGAGCCAGGCTTCTTCGGCATCTCCTGGACCCCCACGTTAGTGGACGCCATGTCAAGCGCGACACAGGCGGCTGCGCTAACCGGACCCAACGGGTTGTGCGGGACGATGTCGATGAAGTGCGTCTCCGCCCAGTGCGTGATCTTCAGCGCCTCTGTTAATCCACCCACGATGCAGAGATCAATACGGGCATAGTCGATCGTCTCCTCTTCAATGACCTCCCTGAACGCCCATTTCGTTGCCCACTGCTCACCAACGGCAATTGGCAGATTGACGTGGCGTGCCAGCTTGCGGTAACTCGCCGTGTTCTCTGACCTGATGGGGTCTTCAATGAAGAATGGTTTGAACTCCTCAAGGTCTCTGCACATTTCAATGACGTGCGTCGTGTCGATGCGCGTATGCACGTCAAAACACAGTTGAATGTCTGGCCCAACCGCATTGCGCACTCGGCCCATCTGCTCAACCGCAATCTTCATCGACTCAAGCGGCTCAAGAATGGCGTGGCCTTTCGCCTCGAATTCGCCACCGGTCTCAGGCTGCCCCCACCGAACGAACTTCCAACCGTCATCGACGAACTTCTTGCAGTTATCGACGAGAGCATCGATTGTCGGTCCCTGGGTGTGCGGATAGCAGATCACCTTGTCTCTGACAGGCCCACCAAGGAGCTTGTATAGAGGCAGGTCAATCGATTTGCCCTTGATGTCCCACAGTGCGATGTCTAT
>NVRO01000013.1 GCA_002400895.1 Planctomycetota bacterium | reverse complement strand
AGCAACTTCGCCGGCATTCCCACACACGTTTCCTTTTCCGGGGAGATCCGCACCTGCAAGCTCGCGTGGGCCCTGGGCCAGGTCGAGCCGATGGGAGCCGCGTATGCCATCACCGGCGACGAGCGCTACGCGCGGGTAGTACGCAGTATTCTGATGCGAATGGCCGAGGTATATCCGCACTACCCGGTGTTTTCGTATGGCCAGGAGTACGTCGATGCCGATCCGGCGTTCGCGGTGGAGCGGGTGGACGCGCTGCCCACGCCCTTCCGCCGGGCAGCAACGCTGGCGACGTACACGGGGGAGTACGGGGGGCGCAGCGGCGGGCGGGGCATGGGCGGTCCCGACAACTGGCATCTACTTGAGGCAGTAGCAGATGCCATTCCCGGCTCTGCCTTGGGTGCTTCACGCGCAGTTGTTGACGCAGGTTGGCGCCCACACTCCGAGCAGGTAGGTCAAACCGGTAAAACGGTTTCCCCCGAACTCTACATTGCATGCGGCATTTCCGGTGCTATTCAGCACCTGGCAGGCATGTCTTCTTCCAAATACATCGTTGCCATCAACAAGGATGCAGATGCGCCAATTTTCCAACACGCGACCTACGGCATTGTCGGCGAGGTTGAGGAAGTTCTTCCCGCTCTGGCAGCAGCCCTCGAAGAATAGGCACTAGCTGTTCAGCCTTACAGTTCTTCCCAGAAGCGGGCAGCTTCAGCAGCAGCATCTCGTTGAAAAGAGGGCGAGTCGGGGTTGTGGTGCCAGCGACACTTTGCCGGGTCCAGCCAGCGCGGACCGCTCGGGGTAATCAATACGTTGCGCGGGTGTAGCCCGCGATATAGACACCCAGCAGCGTGTATTTTTTCGATGCTGTCTCGCAATTGGGTTCGCAGCTTTTCCTCGTCCAATAAATCCGGGTGAGCGGGACTGATACTCCCCAAATCGCTGGCAGAACTTGCCTCAATCCACTCGCTGGCAACCCAACTGTCACGCACGAATCCCATCCCATCACGCCGGCACCACCAGGAGTGCGGGGTGACGGTAGGAACATCGGCGGCGCGTAGTCGAATCAAGTTTTCGTATTCGTACTGTGCCCGGCATGGACGTTTCCAGGTGTGCCTGAATGCCGCCTCCAAACGACGACCGCAATGAGGGAAAAAATATCGTTTATGGGCAACACAACTCCCGTCCACCAGGGTACGACGCTCCAATCTGACGCTGGGCAAATCCAGCAAGACCTCATCGCGGTGATTGTTTTTCTCAAGTAAAACCACAACTTGTTCGGAAATACCCTTCGACAAATAGCGACTGCGTCGCACCGTCAATCCGGCGGAAGCGGCCTCTCGGCCAAACGACTCCGAGCTTTGCGAAAAACGAGTTCCGATTTTTCCGCGAACCTGGTTGCGCCAAGCCTGCAAACAAGCGCGGTCAAAAAATGTCCCGATTACCCAGCGCCGTGAAACCCTGGCAAGTTCACGCAACACCTCGACCCGTTGGGGAGCATGCTCAAAATGGTGCAACAAACGAAAGCAGAACACCATATCGGCACTAGCCTCTGTAAACGGAATGGCAGCAGCAGAAGCGCGGACCGCGGGCACTTCGGTGGGCGATGCCTGAGCTGCTTGCCAGAGCATTGATTTGGCCAGATCACCACGCACCAATCGCTCGGAATGGGCCTGGAGTACTTGGCTGAATCTTCCAGCACCGCAGGGAAGATCGAGAATGGTGTGGTGCGGGCCTGACATTCCCAACAACTCCCCGACTATCCTTTCTTCCTTGGCGCTGCTCCGGCGGGCGCGGCGACTTTGCTGCCAGCGACCGGTAGCGTAATGTTCGGCCGCCCCGGGAGTCTCATATTGTTCCAGCAATTCGGCCTCACGAAACGACATTGAAGACTCTGACATCGGATTATTTCGGGTTGCGGACGGGGCACTGACTGGCCTTCAAGATCATCTTCCTACAGGAAAAAATCCGCTTTGGCAACCGCTTCAACTTCAGCCATATTGCCGCCATTGTCAATCAAGTCCTGCAACATCAAGTTGGTCGAGTTGTAGAGACAAGTCACTTCGGAACACTCACAGCTGGCATCAAAGCGGTCAAGGATAGCTGCGGTTGCCCGAGCAGCAGGCGGCTCCACTCCCGAAACCCCGGCCCAAGCACCGGAATTACCTATACGGGCGCGCGCCACCCCGCGGTAAGCAGGACAATTAAATACCCCAAGGGGAGAAACTACTTGGCGCAATGCCTGCATATGGCAAACGCGTGGCTGCTTTGTCAGTTCGCGCCAACTCCCATCGAGCAATACTCGCAAGTTGGTCGATTCCAATACACGAAACCCGGATTGGTCTTGCTCGAGGGCACGGGCAGCCTCAAGTCCTTCGCCAATTTTGGCAAGCGCATCCGACTGCGCCTGCGCTTGGGCAACATCCATGATTTCGGTACCCTCGACGGTGCGGCTTAGAAAAGGCTTGAATGAGATGTAATCAAAGCCATGCTCCCGTGCTATCTGCGCGGCTGATTCCATCTCATCGATATTGGCAATCACCTCGACATCATCACGATGAGCACCATTCCAGGTGATGATGAATGAGAATCCCAGGGTGATGTCAGGATTGGCCTGCTTGATACCGGCAGCGCTGATGCAAATTGATTCCAGGCTCAGATTGTTTTTTGGCCGGTGCATGGCCTGGAAGGTGGCATTGGTCCCACTATCCAGACTGAGCCGCACCCAATCGCCGGTGCTCATATATGACGCAGCCCCGGCAATCACATCGTTGCGACTTCCGTTGCTGACCACGGCAACTTGCTGATTCAACTCCTGCTTCAGAAAGCGTATGGTTTCGCTGAACTCCGGATGCAGTGTCGGCTCTCCCCCGCCAATCAATATCACCGAGCGCATTCCACGACCAGCAAGCTCTTTCAAGGAATCACGCAGCACCACCATGTCATGCCGTATCGGCGAGTTAAGTGAATCCCAATCGATGCAATGGTCGCAGGCGTAGTTGCAGGCCGTGGTCAGGTCGAGGTTTATCGACAACGGAGTGGCGAGTTTAATCCACTCGTCATGGTCCATTTCACCACGGCGCCACTTGATGTAATCACCAACTACCGAACGCATGCCTGGCTGGGCTAACTTGCCGCCAAAGTCATGGTAGGTATCGCGATTGGATTTAACAGGCACTAAAAGCCTCAATTGGTAGTTTCAGGTCGGGCATCGAGTAATATCCCCAGAAGTTTTTGACGACGCACCAGGCCTTCGTCAATTGGAGCCGCTCCTGTTGCCATTACTTCAATCAGTTCTGCTATGAATCTGGCCACACTCAAAGGCATCGGATCAGCAGCTGCAATCCGCTTGTCTTCGGAACTGAAGAAGAAATTATAGCTATCTTCTTCGATTTCTCTACGCATTTCATGGCGGCCAAATTGATACACGGCCGGACGCGGGTAGGTAGTATCAGGCACTATCTCCACCAGGCACTCCAGATTACGGGTTGCCGTGCGCCAGGAGAATCGGAGTTCGCAATCATCGTGGTAGTGAGGGTCAATAAGTTCAACCGGGCCCGGGGCGATTGCTTGTAACAAACTCAACGGATGCGAAAGGAGTTCAATCCAACGGGATATTCCACTCCCGCTCGGGCTCATCAACATCCTGAAATAGGTGACGGATTCGAGGTCGGCATCCGGGTGAAGGCGCGTAAAGTCRCCAAGGGTAAACGGCCACTGACAATTTTCGCGCAGCAACAGCCCTGCACTGGCGAAAGCGTTGGAGATTTCAATCGTGCCAGCCTCATCTTCTGCAGCTGGTCGAGACGCTGCCTGTAGGTCGATACGCGCAGAAGCCAACAAGGGCTTTTCGCACAGCACGTGTACTCCGGCGGCCAGCGCCGCCTTTAACCACGGCAGGTGTGTTCCCGCGGGAGAAGCCAAAATAATCGCATCGGGCGCAACTCCAGCCATCATTTCTTCCCAATCCATGAAGCCGTCGCAGTCCAATCCCCGTTCGGCCAACCAACTACATGCCTGCTCGGCGCTGGCGCGAGTGGTACCAATAACGGCRCTCACTTCGGCGCCGGCATCAGCTGCCTGCAAGGCGAGGAATGGTCCGGTGCCAGTTCGCACCCGGCGTGCACCAATAACGGCCATCCGCGGCCTTCGTTTGGCCACGCCCGGGGTACCAGTAKCCGACTCCTGTGAGGCCTTGGATGGGCGGGATTCAGTCATCGCACTTCACCAAATGAGCGTGCAGACGACGCAAGCCAAGTTCGGCCAACATGGCCGGAATCTCACCCCGTTCACATGCCGCAATTGCCTCCATTAATGGCATGACCAGCACCCGAGTGCCGTGTTCCATTGGCGAACCATCACCTCCAGTGTCAGTCCCACTGATTGGCGGTGGTTGATTCAGCTCAGCACACAGCAAGAACACTTTCTCATCGGAAATTCCGGGCGATGGGAACATCGGGGCACCCAATAGTTGAAAAGATGAGGCTGGAAGTGTCACCCCGGCCTCTTCCATGGTTTCGGCGGCGGCGCGGCGGCGCAAACCATCATTCCCTTCATCGCCCTGCTCCAACACGCCGGCGACCAGTTCGGTCAGCATCAAGGGAGCGCTCGGGTCGGGCTGAATCAGGTTCTGTTGGCGGCGAAGCCAAATCGGGGGTCGCACTCCTTCCTTGAGTACCACCATGATTTCTCCCTCCGCAGTGCGATACCAAAGCACCACTCCAACTGCGTCGGTGCCGCACCGGGAAACTACATCACACGAGTATTCTGGAGAACAACTTCCGTCATCGTATTGGTGGCGAACCAACAGGCGGCGCAAGCGTAAAAAGCCCTCGTTGCAGGAGCTATCCGCCGTCAGATCATCAACCACTTCGAGTTGGCGTGGGCGKGGCGGCGAACCTGRCTCTGACGGTGAAGCGCCAGGGTGCGGTGACTGTTCCATGGGCGCATTCTAAGACCGAGTTGCTGTCCGTTTTCGTAACCTATCCCCAAGTGGACTCAGTACCCAAGCTCCTCGACCGCGACAATCTGGCATCCGAACTCGCCCATCAGCGCGAGCTCGGGATGCGAGTGGTGATGTGTAATGGGGTGTTTGACCTCTTGCACGTTGGCCATGTGCGCGTACTGACAGCGGCACGGGCACTTGGCGATATTTTGGTGGTGGCCATCAATAGCGATACCAGCGCGACTCACCATAAGGGACCCGGGCGACCACTCCAACCCGCCCAAGAACGCGCCGAAATCATTTGTGCACTAGAATGTGTCGACCATGTTTGCATTTTCGAGGAACTTGATGTTGCTGAAACCATGCGTCAACTGAAACCAGAAATTCATGCCAAGGGTGAGGACTATGACCCTACTGGCATCCCTGCTAGTGAAAGCAGCGCCGCCAATGAACTCGGCATTGAACTAAAGCTCGTCGGCGGTCCGAAAGTTGGTGCCAGTCGTGAGCTGGCAACCAGACTAAGTGCTGTTGTCGAAGATGGCAAAGGTCGTAAATGAAGCGAATCGGGGTGAGACTTCCCAATCCGGTTGGAGATGTGGTTGCCGCCACTCCGCTACTGCGATTGCTCCGACAGCGCAACCCCGATGGTCGCATCGTCGCATTCGGCAATAGCAAAGCCTGTGAAGTCCTCGAGGGGATTGACTCGATTGATGAACTTGAGGTGCTGACCCCTGATTGCCTGAGCGGATGGGGTGCGAGCAGGCGCCAGGCTAAACGAATTAAAAAATTGATGCTGGACAGCGTTTATCTCTTACCGAACTCCTTCTCCTCGGCACTGGCAGCGGCAAGAGCAAGGATTCCAAAACGGATTGGCAGGCGAACTGCTACTCGCAACTTTTTACTCACCGAAAAATTACCGCCGGTTGGTGAACCGCGGGCCATGACCAAGATCTATACCGAGATGATTGGCGAGCCACAAGAACCGCGCACCGAACTTGCCATCAGTATCCGTGGACAACGCATGGCATCCGAAACCCTGGAGGCACTTGCTGCTCACGGGATTTGTCCGCCCTTTCTCGGAGTTGCGCCCGGCGCGGCCTTTGGTCCTTCCAAAATCTATCCTCCGGAGTTGATGGCCGAGGCGGTTCGACTTTCGGCCAACGCCACCGGACTCCAGCCTATTTACTTCGGAGCGCCAAGCGAGTCCGATTTGATTCGTCGAATAAAACAACTATGCCCGGCGCCTTTCATGTACTCATCAATCGACGAAATGAAAGCATTGCTCAAGGTGTGTCAAGTGTTGTTGACCATGGATAATGGTGCACGCCATATCGCCGCAGCCCTGGATATTCCACAGGTGGTTCTGTTCGGGGCGACCGACCCTCGGTGGACCAATTTTCAGCAAGAGCTGACCGTCAGCTTACAACGTGATGATGTCGAATGCAGCCCTTGCCATAAGAAGGTTTGTCCTATCGACCACCGGTGCCTGACCAGGATTACTCCGGAAGTGGTTGCCAAAGCAGTTACCGATGCTGCTCGTAAAGGAACCATCCTTAGTTTTTAATAATGACAACTGTCGACTTCCGGGCCCCATACCCATATGTGGACTGTTCCGACGCCGAGCTGTTGTCAGATGCAGAACAAATCTGGAAACGCCTGCTTGACGATATTGCCGGCTGTCGCAAACAACTGATGGTCGAGAACTTTATCTTCAGTCCCGGGCTGGCCGGGGACGCAATCACCGACGCCATGGTGCGGGCTTCCAATAATGGTGCCAAAGTACGCCTGATGGTGGACGCTTATGGATCCTCCGCCTTCGACGACAACATGCGGAGCCGCCTGAAAGATGCCGACATCGACCTCAAGACCTACAACCCGTCCGGCCTCCGAGATTTGTTCGGACGTGGCTCCCGCGCACTGCCGAGAACTCATCGCCGCCTGATCTTGTGCGACCAGGATTCCGGGTGGGTCGGAGGCATGGCATTTGATGACCAGTGGTGGCCCCAATCACCGCGCCCTACTGCACGCGACACCATGCTCCGGTTTACCGGCGGGGCCTTGGCGCACCTGGAAGATTGTTTCAACCGTTTATGGAATGGCGTCGGTGGTGGCCCCAAGCTCAGGTATGTAACCGAACCGCGCGATGAGCAACTTCGACTGATCCCCCAGTACGCATTCCGCCGCCCCAACTACCGTCGCAGCTTCCACTGGCACCTGCACGCTAGTCGCCGCCGGGTGTGGATTGCGGTCCCCTACTTCATACCGGGCCCGAGACTGATGGCTGACCTGCGGATTGTGGCGCAACGCGGCATCGACCTGCGCCTCCTTTTCCCCGGACCACTAAACGACCATCCGACGGTGCGCCTGGCAGCACGCCGATATTACGGACGGCTACTACGCGCAGGTGCCAGGGTATATGAATACCAGCCGAGTTTCATGCACGCAAAAATATCCCTCTTTGACGACGATTACCTGATGGTGGGTTCCGCAAACCTTGATCGCTGGTCGATGTTCATCAACAACGAACTGGTGGCAGCTTGCCGCAGCAAGCGTCTGGCACTTGAGGCTGAGACGCAGATGAAGAAAGATTTTGAGCAATCAGAAGAAATCCGCTTGCTAGATTGGGACAAGCGCCCATTACGGCAACGAATTCTCGAACGCGCCTTCGGTCTTTTTGACCGTGCCTTCTGACCACCGCACACCATGAAACTCCGCCTGATGACATGGAATATCCACCGTGCGATCGGCATGGACGGAAAGTTCGACCTCGAGCGAGTGGCAAGTGTCATCACCCACCACCAACCGGACATACTGATGTTGCAAGAAGTCGACCGTGGCGTCAATCGCTCGCAACAGCTCTGGCTGGATCATGAGCTGGGGAGAATATGTGGCTTCAAATGGACCACTTGGGCCCAAGCTCACGTGCTCAGACAAGGGAGTTACGGGAATGCGGTGCTGTCACGTTTCCCGATCAAGCGGCGTAAACAGCTGGACCTCACCATTGCCTGGAAAAAGCGCCGCAATGCGCTCTACACCCGCTTGAAATTGCCCGGGCACTACAAGGACCTGCATGTTTTCACCACCCACCTCGGCTTGTCGGCAAGGGAGCGCAACCTGCAACTTCAGCGACTCTTCCGCAGTGGTACCTGGCGTGAACGAAAACAAAGTGATCGATTGATTCTCGCCGGCGACACCAACGACTGGCGGAACTTGATTTTCCACCGGGTGGTCAAAGCCGAGGGCATGCACGCCTGGAGCGAACACCGGCGGCGGCAACACATTCTTACTTATCCGGCATCTGCTCCGGTCGGGGCGCTTGACAAGTTCTTCTGGCGCGGGCCGCTATTAAACGAGCATATTCACCGCAGCCGCATGGAACTTGCAAAATCGGCCAGCGATCACTTGCCGCTACTTGCCGAATTTGATTTATAAGCGACGCATCAACCACCCAACAGTGAACGAATAGCAGCATCATCAAGCACCGGGACCCCAAGTCCCTCAGCCTTACGTAGCTTGGATCCTGCTGCTTCACCGGCAACCAGGAAATCCGTCTTCTTGCTGACCGAACCGGCCACCTTGCCTCCTCCGGCTTCAATCAGACTCTTGATTTCAGGGCGTGGAAGGTAAAGGGTTCCGGTCAGGACAAAAGTCTTGCCGACAACTCCTTCGACTTCAACCGAGTAGCGGGATTCCGGCACCACCGGCTCGACACCTAACTCGCGCATCCGGGCAATTGCTGCCAAATTGTGCTGATTGGTGAAGAAACTGATGAAGGACGACGCCACTTCGCTCCCGATACCGTCAATTTCCGACAGGCTTTCAATCGCATCATCGCGGGCGGCAACATCCTGCAATAAATCAAGACTCGGGAAAGTACTACAAAGGGCCAGAGCAGTTTCAGCTCCAACCTCAGGAATGCCCAGGGCGAAAACAAATTTGGCAAGGTGGGGTGTGCGCGCACTCTCAATCTGCTGCTCAAGCGCCGAAGCCGACTTTTCCCCCCATCCCTCCAAGGCAGAAATTTTGGAGTAGTTCAGGTCGAAAACATCTTCAACCGATGACAACAATCCCTGAGTACAAAATATCTCAACGGCTTTTTCGCCTAGACCTTCGATGCGTAGAGCATTTCGCGAGGCCAGATGCAGGATTCTCCTCATCACCTGGGCAGGACAATCCATGCTCGGACAATACCGGTGTTCGCCTTTTTCACTGGGAGTAGCACCACATGAAGGACATGCGAGCGGCCATTCGAATTGGCCACTTCCCCGCGGACGATTGGCAACGACCGGCTCAACTACCTGGGGGATAACATCTCCGGCGCGACGCACCACCACGGTATCGCCAACCCGGATATCGCGGTCGCGAATGTACTTGGCATTATGCAAAGTGGCATGGCGCACGGTAACGCCACCAATCTGAACGGCTTTCAAATGGGCGCGAGGGGTCAGGCGTCCGGTCCGACCTACCTGAATCTCAATGTCGAGCAGGGTGGTGGTCTCTTCACGCGGTGCAAACTTTTGAGCACAAGCCCAGCGCGGAGTACGCGCGCGCGCACCCAGCAGGCGGCGCAAGCTGAATTGTTCGACCTTGACCACCACACCGTCCATTTCGTAATCAAGTTCATCCCGTTTGGCTTCAAGCTCATGGTGGAACTTGATCATGCCGGCAGCATCGCCAACTACGGCGCGGTGCGGGCTAGTAGCAAAACCCCAGGCAGCTACAGCTTCCATCGCCTCGCTGTGAGTGTGATATGTATCCCCGCCTTCGCACCTCACCAACTCCCAGGCCATAAACCGCAAGCCACGATCAAAGACCACCGCAGGGTCCAGGCGCTTCAAGCTACCGGCAGTTGCATTACGTGGATTGGCGAAAGTCTGTTCGCCACGCTTGCTCATGCGCTGATTGAGGTCGTCAAATCCGCTCAGCGGAATCATCACTTCGCCACGAATTTCGAGCAAGCTGGGGGCAGTTTCACCGACACCGACTCGCAGCCCCAGAGGAACGCCGCCAACCGCACGCAAATTGGAACTAAGGTCTTCACCAACGGTGCCATCACCGCGCGAAACGCCACGCACCAGCAATCCCTTCTCATAAACCAAACTGGCAGAAACTCCGTCCCACTTTGGTTCACAGACAAATGTGGGCAGCTCATCGGTCTCGGTCGCCAAACCCTTGAGGACCCGTGCTTCGAAATCGCGAACCTCATCATCACTGTACAAGCTCTCAATCGAGATCATCGGTACAGCATGTTCGACCCGCTCGAATTTGGATCCTTCCGGCAGAGGTGAGCCCACCCGTTGGGTTGGCGAATCCGGGCGCAGCCAATCCGGGTGCCCGGCTTCAATTGCCTTCAACTCCTCAAACTTGCGATCGTACCTTGCATCGGACACCAGGGGCTGAGCGAGGACGTAATAGGCATGGTCGTAGTTGGACAACTCATCCACCAAGCGCTCATAAACCTCACGCGGGTCGTCGCTCGAACCATGGCCAACGCTCACTGTAATCCAGCTTCAGTCAACAAGAGGTCGAGAGATTTTTCCACCCGCTTGCCGGTACCGGGAGAAAAGATGACTGCCAAGCCAGGTGCAGCAATCTCCTGCAACCGGCGCAGAGTTGCATCGGGTATTCGCGGCAACTCACCACCAGTCGGGCTGTAATAGCCGATGCGGTCGACACACCGCACACCCTCGCACCGTCCTGCTCCAATCGCACTCGAAATCGGGTCAAGATTAAGACTGGAGTCCTCGAACTCGAGCAGACATCCAAGGAAAACGCGGCCATCGATGGCGCGCACCGTACAACCAGCAATCGGACCTGCGATCACTTTGGAAGTGGCTGCTGCCTGCTCGGCCACGGCGACAAGATTGCGGTCGTCCATATTCTCAGGATACCTGCGCGCTGGTCTGGTCGGAGTTGCCCACTCCCCCCTTCTTGTCTACACCCCTTCGTTTGGGAACAATCCTTGAGAGAGCACTGGCAATCTCGTCGGGACGAGCGGAACTCAACCAAATACCCTTCTGGCCGCTAAGGCCAATCACCAGGCCGGGTCGATCACCAGCCAAAAAAACCGTCACCCCAGGGGACTTCTTTACCGCCCATCCTTTATGGCGAACGCCCCATGGATATGTCATGTGCACCCGCCATCCTTCTATCTCGCCAACCGGGAGAAAGTGCGCGGGAAATGGAGCCATGCGAATGCTAAGCCCACTTCTGCTGACCTTGGACACTAGTTTGGTCACCTGTATCCACCACGCGAACACCAGGGCCATCAGGGCAATACTGCCGGTAAGCCAAGGAGATATCGGCATCACGGCGAAGGCCAGTAAAAACAACCCACCCATGCCCATGCTCACACTCATAACCAGCGTTTTTGACGGCAGAATCACCTCGTGATAGAGGACATCCTCGGCAGCAACAGGAGTGCGCATACCCGGGATTTTATACCGCCGCGCTCAGCTTTACGCGCCTCCTTTGGAAACAATCGCCTGGTATCCGGCAAATGGAACTCGATTGCTCAAGCGCCTGATTCCAGTCACCGGATCTTCCCGTTCTTCCGCTTGGCACTCAACCATCGCCATTTTGCCAACCAAGGCCTTAGGTTCAAGCTCAACAACCCCCCTGGCCTCAATTCCGAGCACG